>JBFZCA010000549.1:0-9860 GCA_041308205.1 Planctomycetota bacterium
TGCGCGCCGCCACGCCTCGCGCCCCCGCCGCGATGCACTGCGCCGCGGTCTCGGGCGTGATGCCGCCGACCGCGAACACCGGCAGCCTCACGCGCGACGTCACCTGCTCGAGCACCCTCACGCCGAGCGGCGCCATCTCGGGGTGCGATGGCGTGTAGAACACCGGCCCGAACACGACGAAGTCGGCGCCGTCGGTCTCGGCCGCCTCGACGGCATCCTTGGAGTGCGCCGACACGCCGATGATCGCCGCGTCGCCCATGATGCGGCGCGCCGCCGCGACCGGCATGCTGTGTTCCGTCAGATGGACGCCCGCCGCCCCCACCGCCGCCGCGATGTCCGCCCGGTCGTTGATGAGAACCTTGGCCCCGTAGCCGCCGAGGCTCTGCTGCACATCCTCGGCGAGCCGATACAGCGCATCGGGCGACAGGTCCTTCTCCCTGATCTGCACCGCGCGCAGGCCGGTCTGCACCGCCTGTTTCAGCACCAGCGCAAGCCGCTTGGGCGCGCACGCGGCGCGATCGCCGATCGCGTAGAGCCTGAAGTCGACCTTGGCATCCATCCGTCGTCCTTTCCGGCGATGCGCGCCTCCCGCCCGCGGCGAGCGCCGCGCACGCAGGAGAATCTTATCCTCGAATCGGCCGCCGCGACAGCCCCGGCACGTGGCGCGGCGCCGGGCGCGTCTGGTACACTATGCGGATCGAGCCCGCACGGCGCGTGGCCGGCGGCGCTCGATCGTCCCCCCGAGGAGACCGCGCCATGGCCCGCTTTCGACGGCTCGACGTGTACCGGCGCATGATCGACATCGGCATCGTGCCCGTCTTCTACCACGACGATGTGGAAACGGCCAAGAAGATCGTGCGCGCGTGCGCCGCGGGAGGCGCCACGGTCATCGAGTTCACCAACCGGGGCGACAATGCCTACCAGGCGTTCGGGGAGCTCGTCCGCGCGATGCAGAAGGAGCTGCCCGACGTGATCCTCGGCATCGGCTCGGTCATCGACGGCCCCACGTGCGCGCTGTACATCGCGGCCGGCGCCAACTTCGTCGTGGGCCCGGTGCTGAGCCGCGAGGCGGCGGCGGCGGCCAACCGCCGCAAGGTCGCCTACATCCCGGGCTGCGGGAGCGCCACCGAGATCTCCGACGCCGAGGCGCTCGGCGCCGAGATCGTCAAGATCTTCCCCGGCGGCCAGGTCGGAGGCCCGCCGTTCGTCAAGGCGATCCTCGGGCCCTGCCCCTGGACCTCGATCATGCCCACGGGCGGTGTCGAGCCGACCGAGGAGAACCTCTCCGCATGGTTCAACGCGGGCGTGGCGTGCATCGGCATCGGCTCGCAGCTGGTCCGCAAGGAGCTCGTCCAGGCCGGCGATTTCGAGACGCTCGCGCGCGAGACCGCGATTGTCATCCAGCTCGTCAAGAAGATCCGCGCCGGCGCCGGCCTCGCGCTCAAGAAGTGACGCCCGCGGCCGCCGCCGCCCTCACGCCTCCCGCCGCCGGTAGGGCGCGAACGCCGGATGCGCCTCGATCACGTTGCGCAGCTCGTCGACGTCGGCGTTCTCGATGCGCGCGAGCACGTGCTCCCAGCGGAAGCGAATGCCGCCGGGTTCGCACTCCCGGTCGGCGAACAGCGCGTACAGCCGCGCGCGGGCGCTCCGCACGAGATCCTTCGTGCGGACGAGCTCCTCGACGAACCGCGCCGCAAACATGCCGGCCGCCGCGCCCAGCGCCTCCGCGCTCGCTCCCTGCGCGCGGGCCTTCTCCAGGTGCTCCGCGACGCGGACGACGCATTGCGGCAGGAGATGCTGCATCGGCGTCCACCAGTTCGCGAACGAGCCGGTCGTCTCGGCGATGACGACCCGGCACGGAATCCCCTCGTCGTCTATCTGGATGATCTCATCGCCGTCGTCGAAGTGCACCGTCTCCGAATAGGCATCGGCGCGGCCCAGCACGAGGCTCACGACCGCGGCATGGCCGAGGCAGCCGGCAAGGCCCGCGATGAACCGGTCCTTGTGCTCGCCGCCGTAGCGGTGCAGCGGTATGCGGTCCGAGACCATGCCGGGGACGTACGGGCGGCTGAAGAAGTAGACCGGGTACTGGAATCCGCCGCCGGGCAGCTCCTCCTCGAGCCGGATCTCCTCGAAGGGGGGAATCGGCATGCCGAGCTCGGTCGCGGCGTGCAGCCGATCGAAGATGAACCCGCAGTACAGCACCGTCTCGCCGATCGCCTGCGCGAGCGGCTTGCCTTGCCTCAGCCGGTGCACGACGTCCCACCTCGCCATGCGCGCGACGTGGAGCTCCTCGCGGCCGTCGGCGAACCCCAGCGTGATGACCAGCACGTCGCGGCGCTCGTCCGGGCGCCGGCGCGGGTTCTGGGGCGTCTGGACCCTGCCGACGTTGATCGACGCCAGGCCCGGGTGCGCGCTCCAGAAATGCGTGATCAGGTTGGCAACGCGAAGCTCGACGTTGCGCTCGAAGACGAGCTGCCCGGTCACGATGCGCGCGCCCGGGAGCCAGCGGACGTTGAGATAGAACTCCTGGCTCAGCCCGAGGACGTACTCCTCGACCGCCTTCTCGTTGATGTCGCTCAAGCGGCAGAACATGGCCGTCCGCCACGCGGCATAGTTCTTGTCATCGGCGCACAGATCCTCGCCGGCCGTCTCCGCGAAGGCCGCCGCGAACTCGTCGAAACGCGCTTCGGCGCCCGCAACATCCGCCGGCCCGTCCGGCGTCTGCAGCGCGGCGATCACCCCCTCGAGCGCGTAGACCTCGAGCGATCGGTCGTTCTGCAGAAAAAGGGCGAGCTCGCGCACGCCCTGGTTGTTGATCAGCCGCGTCAGATGGACGATCTCCTTGAGCCGCGCGAGCGCCTCGGCAGGGTCGCCGCGAAGCAGCGGCCGGATGCGCATGAACTCGGCGTACGAGAGGAAGCGGCTGCCCGTCTGCGCGTTGTGGTAGTAGACGGCGCCCGTGCCCACGGAGGCCATGCTCCGCGCGATGTACGCGCACGCCTCCTCGACCGAATGCGGGGGCTGCGACATGCGCCAGCATTCGCCGCGGCGCCTGAGCTGCGCGCGCACCTCCTGCAGATGCACGCCCGTGAACTGAATTCGCTCCTTGGGGACGACCTTCTGCAGGATCTCGTCCGCCGCGAACATGCGCTCCATGGAGGCGGGCTCGGAGCGTATGAGCACGACCTGCCCGTGGATGAGCAGCGCCACGCAGTCCTGGTAGACCTGGTCCTCTTCCTCGTACTGGAACTCGCGGCCATCCTGGGCCGACGCCTGCGAGGCCAGGAAGTCGATGAACATGCCGGTCTGCGTCGCGTGAATCCCGCGGCCCGCCACGATGGCGCGGTGGCGGGGAAACACGCAGGCGATGGGGCTCAGCGGGTGGCCCGCGGCATCGGTCGCCAGGAGATCGGGCCCGAAGACCATCACGTCGTTGACGATGCGCGGTTCAGAAGGCCGTGGGAACGTCATCTTTCTCTTGTCCGTCGTGCGAGCCGTGATTGTAGCGGGGGCCGCATGCCCGAGCAAGAGAACGGGGCGCCGCCCGCGCGCACGCGAACAAGAAAAGAAGGGCTGGAGACCCGAACTTCATACGCGTTTACGTAAAGGTGGTAGCCCGGGGACGCCTTCCCTCGTCGGCATCCCACGTCAGCCCCGTGCATCAGTGACCGTATGTTCTGGTGGTCTCCAGTCCTTCAACCTAGTATATCGGCGCCGGCGCCTCATTGTCAACTGCAGACTTTACGGTTTTCATCCGGGCGGCGCCGCGCGCATCGTCGCGTTCCCGTAACACCCCGCCCGCGCCGGCCGCGGTCCCCGCGTCGCGCGCAGGCGAAGAAAGAGAGAAACCGGAGACCGAGGCTCCGTGTACGACTTTATGGGACAAACTGGCAACCTGTAGGAGGCCCTTCAAGGCCTCCGCCATCGGTTCCCGTCGTGCGTCTCCGCGACCGTACGTCCTCTTGATCTCCGGTTTCGTCTCTATCGACTACTGTACCGCGTCTCCGAGATTCGTCAAGTGTGAACTGTACGCTTAACAAGAATTCAGGACGCGCGGCGCGAGGAGGGTCGGCGCAGAGGATTCTACGGCAGCACTTCGATCGGCAGCGTCACCATGTCGCAGGCGATGACCTCGCCGGGATCGTCGGTCGCGGTCTCGGCGGACACGCACAGCGTGTAGTACCCCGGATCGAGATCGTCGGGCAAGACGAGCGTGCCGCTCACGAACGGGAAGACGTTCCATCCGGGCCTGAGATCCTGCGCGAACGCGATGTTGCCATCGCCGATGTCGGCGACATGGGCGGGGCTCCCCTCGTAGAAGAGCCGCGCCTCGAAGGCCACATGGGGAAGCGCGAGCGACCCTTCCCCCACCGCGAGCAGCAGGACATCGACAAGGAACTGCGCGCCCGCCGCCGGCTGGATCTTCACGACGTAGAACGCGGGATCGTTGGTGTCTCCGATCGTCTTGTAGACGGTCGTCCCGTTGACGACCACCTCGCCGACGATGAAGTTGAAGGTGAACCAGTCGGGCGGAACGGCGACCTCCTCGTACTCCCACGTGGGCGCCTGCGCCGTCACGCTGAAGGTCTCGTCGGCGTTCTCGAGCATGAAGAAGTTCCAGAGCGCCATGTAGTAGCTGACCGTCTCGCCGGAAACCACCGTTTCGCCGAGCATGCCGAGCTCGACCACGACGGGCAGCGAGAGGTTGTACGGGCTCGTCGAGGAGGTGATCCACAGGTCGTAGACGCTGTAGTCCGGACCGTCGTCGAACCAGATCCTGACGGCGCCGCCGCCCGCGTCCGCCGCCTCGTCCGCGTTCCAGAACGCGGCCAGATACTGGCTCCGGTCCCACCCGTCCAGGTTGAAGCCCGGGATGAAGTAGGCGGGGTCCGGCAGCCCGGTTCTCTCATCGATGACGTCGAGGTACGAGTCCAGGAATCCCTGCATGGCCTCGGCCGCCGCCAGCTCGCGCGCCTCGAGCTCGGCCTCGCTCGGACCATCGTAGTGATGGCTCTCGCTGCTGTCGCACCCCCCGAGCAGCGCCAAGGCGCCCACCGCGAACATGATCGCCGGAATTCTCATGGGTCTCTCCTCATGCAAGCCCGTCCACACCATCACCGCCATCAACAGTAGGACACGCGCGCGTCCGAGTCAAGCTCCGTGTGCCGCCGCCTCGAAGGCGACCGCGACATCGGGAGCGCCCTTCAAGGGCCGCAGACATGGATCACGCCGCGAACCGGTGAACGAGAAACTCGCCACGAAGGCGCCAGGAGCGGCGCATATCGTCCGGCACGAGGAACCGCCGCCATGATTGACCTCACGCTCTTCGTGCCTTCGTGTCTTCGTGGCCATTCTCGTCTTCCTTCCTCGTCCCTTCGCCTCCCCGCCGTCATTCTCCCGCCGCCTCGCGCTCCGCGATCAGCGCATCGAGCCGGCCTGCAAGTCCCGGGAACGGCGCGCGGCACTCCGGCACGGGCACGATCGCGCGGGCAGACAGGAACACGAACGCCGCGGCGGCGACCCCGCGCTTCCAGATCGCCTGCAGCGCCCAGCTGTAGGCGACGAGCTGCGGCGCATAGAACTCGGCGCGCCCGCGCGCCTCCCGCGCGCCGATGCGGTCGGTCTTGAAGTCCAGGATCTCCAGGCCATCGTCCCCGCACCGCACGGCATCGATCTGGCCGCGCAAGAGCACCGGCGCCCCCCGCGCTCCGGCGCGCGCGAAGAACGGCACTTCCCGCCGAACGCGCTCGGGTGCGGCCGCGCAACGCGCGCCCTCCGGCGTCTTCAGGAACCAGTCGACGGCGGCGAAGTCGATGCCGCCGCGGTGCGCCGGCTGAAAGACGCCCTCGCCGGCGAGACGCTCGAACTCCGCCTCAAGGTCGCGCGCGCGCAGGTCCATGTGCCGCAGGAAAAGGTGCATGAGAAGCCCGCGCTCGCGGCCTTCGATCGCATCGCGCCGCTGCATGAACTCGGGCACGGGCAGCCTCGCGGCCGGGGAGTCCTCCCGCGGCGGCGCCGCGGACGCGCCGCCCGCGCGCACGCCGAGCTCGGTCACCGCGAACGAAGCCCGCCTGCGCGTGTCCTCCTCGTGCGCGTAGCGATGCAGGAGGATCTCCAGCGCCTTCCCGGCAACCGGATCAGGCGCCGCGGCCTCGGGCGTCCCGGCCGCGCCCACCGCGCCGTCCGCGCGCTCGAGCGGGGGCACGCGTTCGTGGAACTCGCTCTCGAGAAGTCCCGCGCCGCCGATTGCCGGATCCACGGCCATGCGTCCCAGCGCCCGGCACACCCACGCAAGCGGGCGCGCGCCGTGAAACAGCGCGTGATCCGGCACCCGAGTCCCGCCGTCGGGCCGGTCGAAGTACGCCCTGAGGGCGTCCGCATCGCCGCTGCCGATGATGATGAGACGCTCGCGGGCGCGCGTGAACGCCACGTACAGGAGCCGCATCTCCTCGGCCAGAAGCTCCCGCTTCTTGCGCGCGCACACGAGCAGATGGCGCGCCGTCGGGTAGTGGACGCCCGCCGCCGGATCCGGCGCCCTGAGGCCGATGCCCAGCATCCGATCGCACACGACGCGCGCCGAGAGGTCGTTCAGGTTGAAGCGCCGCCCCATGTCGGCCGCCACGACGACGGGCCACTCGAGGCCCTTGCTCTGGTGAATGCTCATGAGGCGCACCGCATCCTGGGCGCCCTCCTCGATCGTCGACGCTCCCAGGTCGCGATCCTGGTCCCTGAGGTCCTCGAGGAAGCGCACGAACCGCCGCAGGCTCTGGTTCGCGAAGGTCGCAAACTGGCGCGCGCGCTCCAGGACCGCGATGATGTGCGCCCGCCGCTGCGGTGCGCGCGGCAGCGACGCCGCGTAGGCCATGTAACCGCTCTCGGCGATGATCCTCCCGAGCGCCTCCCCGAGCGGAAGCTCGCGGGCATGCCGCCGCCACGTCCCGAGCCTCGCCCTGAACTCGGCCAGGCGCGCGCCGAGCGCCGTCCCGTCCGCCCCGCCGTCGAGGACGAGGGCATGGAACGGCGCCGCCTCGCCGCCCGCGGCCCGCACCGCCGCGAGATCCTCCACCCCGAAGCCGCCCAGCGGGCTCCGCATGACCGCGGCGAGCGGAATGTCCTGCCGCGGGTTGTCCAGCACCGCCGTGAGCGCGAGCATGTCGCGCACCTCGGTCTGCTCGAAGGGATCGCCGCTCGACGGCCCCGCGACCGGAATTCCCGCTGCCGCCAGGACGCGCGTGTAGGCGGCCACGCGGCCCTTGACCGCGCGCAGGAGAATCGCGCAGTCGCGCCAGGCGAGCGGCCTGCGCTCCGCGCCGACGGCGAATCCCCCGGCATGCAGCCGCGCGAGCTCCCGCGCGGCGATGCGCGCCTCCCGTTCCGCGCGCTCCATGTCGGCGGCGCCGTCATCGTCGTCGCCATCGTCGCTCGCCGCCTCGGCGGCGCCGTCGGCCAGAACGTGCAACACGGCGAACGGCGCCCCGAACGTGCTGTCCCCGACCGGCTCCGCCCGCCCGGCCCGAAGCTCGGCCGCGGCATCGAAGCCGATGCCATCGAGCGCGTCGGTCATCAGAAACTCGAAGATGCCGTTGATCACCCGGATGAGGCCCGCCCGGCAGCGGAAGTTCTCCTGGAGCGGCACCCAGCGGCCCGCATCGGCCGCCTTCGCCGCGCGGATCCGTTCGGCGAAGATGGCCGGCTCCCCGAGCCTGAAGCGGTAGATGCTCTGCTTCACATCGCCGACGCAGAAGAGGTTGCCGTGCGCCACCAGGCCGAGCAGCCGGTCCTGGAGCGGGTTCACGTCCTGAAACTCATCGACGAGCACCTCGACGAAGTGCTCGCGCAAGTGCGCGGCGACGTTCTCGGCGACCTTCTCGCCGCCTCCCAGGAGCTCGAGCGCGAGGCGCTCGAGGTCGTTGAAGCTCAGAAGATCGAGCGCGGCCCGGCGCCGCCTGACCTCGGCCCGGAACCGGACGACGGCATCGAGGAGCGCCGCGGCCGGCCCCGCAACGATCCGCTCGCCGCGGCGGTACTGTTCCTCGGTCTGGGCGGCGAGCTTCGCAATGATCTCGTTCTTGAACACGTCGCGCGCGCCGGTGACCGTGCGCTTCGCGCGCTCCCGGTCGTGCGCCAGCGCGGCGCCGACGCGCGGCGTGGGCAAGCGGCCGAACGCGAAACCGGCCAGCGCGGCGCGCAGCCCCTCGAAATCCTCGCGGCGCGCGCGCAACGCCTCCGCCGCGTCGGCGATCTCCTCGATGTACGCGGCATAGGACGCAAGCTCCGCGGGCATGCCGCGCACCATCCTGCCGGCCTCGCGCGCGTGGGCGATCGCGCGATCGACCTCCGATGCAAGATGCGCGCAGAATTCAGCCGATGCGAACTCCCCCGCGCTCGCGCGCGCGCGCTGCGCCGCCAGCCACTCGTCGGCGTCCGGCAGCGAGTCGGCCAGCGCCGCGACCCGGCGGACGAGCGCGACGTATTCCTGCACGCTGCCGTCGCAGTAGTCGCCGACGAGCGCCTGCGTCTCCGCATCGCGCGCCAGCATCTCGCCGGCGACGTCCTGCGCCGTCTCTTCCGCCAGCAGCCCGGCTTCGTCCGCCGTTTGCACCCGCACCCGGGCGGAGAGGCCGGCCGCGATCCCGTGCTCCTTGAGCACCCTGAGGCAGAAGGAGTGGATCGTGCTGATCCAGCTCCGGCCGAGGAGCAGGCTCTGCGGCCGCAGATGCGCGCCGTCGTCGGCCGCAATGCACTTGCGCAGCTCCTCGGCGACGCGCGTCTTGAGCTCCTGGGCGGCGCTGTCCGTGAACGTGATGACCAGGAGGCGGTCGATCGGCACGCCCTCGCGCACGTGCCGCAGGACGCGCGCCGTCAGGACCGCCGTCTTGCCGGCGCCCGCGCCCGCGGACACGGCCACGTCGCCGCCCGCGGCATCGATGGCGCGCATCTGGGCCTGCGTCCAGACGATCTCAGCCATCGCGGACCTCCGGCGGCGGCGCGGCGCCGAGCGCCGCGAGCACATCCGCGACGCGGAGCGTCTCGTAGCGCGCGTACGATGCGCCCGGGCCGAAGCGTTCGAACCGGCACACCGCGCCGAAGCGGCAGCGGTTGCAGGCGGTCTCGCCCCGGTGGAGCGACGGCACGGCCGCCGTGCGGCCGCTCGCGATCGCGCCGAGCAGCCTCGCCGTTGCGGCGCGCACCACGGCGAGCAGGCGGTCGAGCTCCTCGTCCGTGAGGATGTCGGATGTCCCCCGGTTGCCGAGGGCGCCGTCCTTCTTGATCGAGCCCCGGAAGCACGCCGACGCGCCGCCGGAAAGCTCGGGTTCGAAGCGCCGCAATCCCGTCAGGCTGAGCAGGCCGCGCGGCTTGAGCCTGGGCCGTATGCCCTCCTCGGCCGGCTCACCGGGCGGGCGGTCCCTGGCATCGAGGGAGACGCGCGTCGCGTGGAGCAGCGCCCCGCACACGACCGCATCGTGCCCGAGCAGCGCGCGCGCGTTCAACCGTGCGGCCTCGAGGTACAGGGGCAACTGCAGCGCGAGGCCGCGGTACACGGCATCGAGCTTGAAGTCGACCGTGCCCTTGAAATCGTAGACGCAGAGAAGCGGCGGGCCTTCCTCGGAAACATCGATCCTGTCGATCTTCCGGGGCACCGTGAACGACCGGCCGGCCGCCTCGAACCTGAGCGGCGCCATGTCCGCGCCTTCCTTGAAGGGCAGCTCGACCGCGCACGGCCGCCACGCCCCCCGCCGCTCGATGAAGCTGCGCACATCGAGAAAGGCCGCGACATCCTCGACGCAGCGCGCGGCCCGATAGCGCAGCAGGGCGTCGCGTTCGAGCGCCGCCCTCCCCGCCCCGCCGAGGACCTC
>JBFZCA010000550.1:0-4720 GCA_041308205.1 Planctomycetota bacterium
CGGAAGGCCGCGGCGCCCCTGGAAACGGTTACGAAGGACGGTTGCCACGAAGACACGAAGGCACGAAGGGACTTCGGTGCATTCCGCGCGCGCGGTGACTCGCCGCTGATCCTCTGTGGCATCGTCCTTCCTCCTTCCCCGGACGCGGGGGGCAGCCGCGCGAATGGAAGACGAGAGAGCCACAGAGAACGACACAGAGAGACGGGGCTGCCATTGATTCGGAGGCACGCCCCGTCTCACGTTCCCGTCTCTGCGAGAGGCCTTCGTTCGGCGCCGGCGCGCGTTGCACGTGTGCGCGGTCACTCCCGCCCGAGCGGCAGCATTCCCTTGAGCCGCTGCCTGAGCGCCGTGTACCGCACGGACGCGCTGACGGTGTTGACCGCGATGCCCACGGCGCGCGCGCTTCCCAGGAGCACGACGAGCTTCCTGGCGCGCGTGATCGCGGTGTAGAGGAGATTGCGCTGGAGCATCACGTAGTGCTGCGTGTGGAGCGGGATGATCACCGCCGGGAACTCGCAGCCCTGGCTCTTGTGAATCGTGATCGCGTAGGCGGGCATCAACTCGTCGAGGGCATCGAGCGTGTAGGCCACGGGGCGGCCGTCGAAGTCGATCGTCACCTCGCCGAGCTCCGTGTCGATGCGCTGGACGTACCCGATGTCGCCGTTGAAGACGTCCTTGTCGTAGTCGTTCTCGAGCTGCATGACCTTGTCGCCGACGCCGAACGTCGTGCCGTAGCGCTCCACGCTGCGGCCGGGCGCGGGCGGGTTGAGCTCCTTCTGGAGCAGCGCGTTCAGGGCGCGCGTTCCCAGTTCGCCGCGGGTCATGGGGGCGAGGACTTGAATGTCCCGCACCGGATCGAAGCCGAAGCGCGCGGGGATGCGCTCCTTGACCAGCCGCAGGAGCAGGCGCCGGCCTTCCTCGGGATCCTCGGCCCCGACGAAGTAGAAATCGGAGAGGTGCTCGGGCGCCGAGAGCTGCGGCATGCGGCCCTGGTTGACGAGGTGGGCGCTGACGATGATGGCGCTCTCGCGCGCCTGCCTGAAGATCTCGGTCAGGCGCGCGACGGGGATTCTCTCCGACGCGATCATGTCCGCGAGGACCAGGCCGGGCCCGACGGACGGGAGCTGATCGACATCGCCGACGATGAGCAGCGCGGCGTTCGGCGGCGCCGCCGAAAGGAGGCTGTGCATGAGCGGGAGATCGATCATGGACGCCTCGTCGAGCACGATGAGGTGCGTCTTGAGCGGATTCTCGCGGGTCCGGCGGAAGGAGCCCCTGACCGGGTCGGCCTCGAGCAGCCGGTGGACGGTCTTGGCCTCCGTGCCGCAGGCCTCGCCGAGGCGCTTGGCGGCGCGTCCCGTCGGAGCGCAGAGGAGCACGGAGAGCTGCTGCCGGCGGTACAGGTCGACGATGACGCGCACGATCGTCGTCTTGCCGACGCCCGGGCCGCCCGTCAGGATCATGGCGGTCGAGCGCACGGCCCGGTGCACGGCCTCGCGCTGGCTCGGCGACAGCGCCAGGCCGATCGCGCGCTCGGTGTGCGCGATCGCGCTCTCGGGGTCGAGCAGCCGCAGGGGATGCGGGCGCGCCGCGAGGTCGAGGAGCATCCGCGCAACGCTCGTCTCGACGTGCCAGAGCCGCGCGAGGTACACCCACACGACGCCGTCGACCGTCTCCCTGAGAATCGCGCCGGCCTCGCGCTCCTTGACGAGGGCCTCCGCGAGCCGCTCGCCGGGAATGTCGAGCAGGTCGCGCGCGCGGGCCAGGAGGTCCTCCTCCGGGTAGGCGACGTGGCCCTCGCCCAGCAACTCGCCCAGCGTGTAGCGCAGCCCCGCTCGCGCGCGCGCCGGCGAGTGGCGGTCGATGCCGAGGCGCTGCGCGATCTTGTCCGCGATCGCGAAGCCGATGCCGCGCACGTCGTCGGCCAGGCAGTACGGGTTGGCGCGAATCCGGCCGATCGCGGCGCTGCCGTACGTGCGGTAGATCGCGGCGGCGCGCTCCGGACCGACGCCGTGATCGAAGAGAAAGAGCATGATCCCGCGGACCGCCTTCTGCGCGTTCCAGGAGGCGACGATCGCGTCCTTGCGCTTCGGGCCGATGCCGGGGCAGGTCGCGAGGGTCTCGGGCTCCTTCTCGATGACGTCGAAGACGCGCGCGCCGAACGCGGCGACGAGGCGCTTGGCGTACTCGGGGCCGATCCCGCGCACCAGTCCCGACGCCAGGTAACGCCGGATGCCGTCCGCGGTCGTGGGCGGCGCCGCCTGGAGCGATTCGGCCTTGAACTGCATGCCGTACTTGGGGTCGATCGACCAGCGGCCGCAGGCGTCGACGAATTCCCCGACGTTGACGACGAGGAGCGTGCCGACGACGGTGACCAGGTCCCTCCTGCCCGGCGTCTTCACCTGCAGCACGGAGAATCCGCTCTCCGGGCTGTGGAAGGTGATGCGCTCGAGTGTGCCCGAGAGGTTTTCCTGGTCCATGGTCTGCGGCCATGATAGCCGTGCGGGCGCGGGGCGGGAAGGCGGCGGCGGGCGCCGCGCGGGCCGAAATAGCGGCGTTGCGGCATTGACGAGCGCTCACGTTTCATGATAATAGTGAGGTTGCGGCGGTTGCCGGCGGCGGATCCTGCGCGCACGGATGCGCGTGAGGCCGGGTCCGGCCGGGCCGCGCGTCGGCTTCCGGAGAAGAAGAAAGGCACTGACGTGAGCGCGAATTTCGAGAAGCTCGTCAAGATCGTCGAGGAAACGCGGGCGGACATGGAGAAGGCCGAGGCCGGCAACAAGTCGGCCGCGGTCAGGGTGCGCAAGTCCATGCAGGACATCAAGCAGGTCGCGCAGGATATCCGCAAGGACATGATGAACGTGAAGAAGGCCGAGTCGCAGCCGTAGCCTTCTTCCGTACGCCCGGCCGCGCAGGTGCGGCCGGGCGTGCGCCGCGCGCGCCGCCGTTCCCCGCGGGACGGCGCCCTACGGCTTTCCCGCCAGCAACAGCAGGCAGATCGCCGCGAACGCAATCGCCGTGCACAAGAGGGTCTGCCAGTTCGTCCGCTCCTTGAGCCAGACCCGCGCGATCGGTATGACCCACAGCGGGAACGTGGCGAGGAGGGCGCCCATGACCCCCGCCTTGGCGTACTTGGCCGAGAACGACTGGAGAAACACGCCGACGAAGGTGCCGAGTATCGCCGCCGTCATGAGTGCGATCGCGCGGCGCCGTTCGGCGAGGAGATCCCGGAAGCGTACGACCCGACGCCGGGCCTTGTGCAGGACGCCGAGGATGACGACCGCCGGCGCGAGCCTGATCAGCGACCCGAGGAGCGGATCGTTGCCCTGGAGCGCATCGCGCTGGAGCACGAGCCCGATCCCCTGGCACAGCGCCGAGAGCGCCACGCAGGCCGTGCCGGCGACCAGGACCCGGCGGCCGAGGGGCGCGTGCGGCGAATCGGCCGCGACGCCGAAGAGAATGACGCCCATCACGGCGCCGATCGTGAGCGCGACGCCCGCCTGCTCCGCGACGTTCAGCGTCTCGCCCAGCGCGATCCACGCGATGATCGCCGTGAACGCGGGCGACATGCACCACCCCACGGACGTCACCTGGGCGCCGAGGCGCGCCAGCGCCGCGAAGAACGCCGTGTCGCCGATGGCAAGCCCGATCACCCCCGAGAGGGCGAGCAAGAGCCATGCCTTCGCGTCCGAGGGCGGCTCCGGGCGGAGCGCCGCGACGGCGCCCGCGAAGCAGGCCGCCGCCACGGCGCACTTGAAGAAGTTGAGGAGGCGCGGAGGAATATCGGCGCCGTAGTGCTTGTACACGCACACGGTGAACGCCCAGATGAAGGCCGCCGCCAGCGCCGCGATTTCCCCCGCGAGGGGAAAGGGCGGGGGGGACTGGACGAATGCAAGCTGCATGCGGGACGCCGTTCTCCGGGCCGGGGTGCGCGGGCTGAAAAAGGTCGATTGTAGCAGATGCGGCGTCCGGCCGCGCGCGGGCGCCGCGCCTCACGCGCCGCCGGCCGTGCCGCGCGGCAGCCTGACCGTGAACGTCGATCCCTCGCCCTCGATGCTGGCGACATCGACCGTGCCGCCGTGGGCCTGCACGAGGCGCTTGAGGATCGCCAGGCCCAGGCCCGTGCCCGCAATCTTGCGTTTCTTGGCGTTCGAGCCGCGAAAGAACTCGGTGAAGAGCCTGGCCATGTCGCGCGGGGGGATGCCTATGCCGGTGTCGCTCACCGTGATCACCGCCTCCGCCTCCGTGCCCGCGAGCGCGACCTGGACGCGTCCGCCCGCCGGGGTGTACTTGAGCGCGTTCGAGACGAGGTTCGTCAGGACGAGGTGCACGTCATCGCGGTCGGCGATGATCGGAAAGGGCTCGGCCGGCGTCGCCGCCGCGAGCGCGACCTTCGCATCGGCGGCCTGGGGGGTGAAGAACTCGCACACGCCGCGCACCTCTTCGGCCAGGTCGAAGCGGGTCTTCTCGGGCGGGGTATCGGCGCGCGCGTGAGCCAGGCGCAGCAGGTCGCTCACGAGCTCAATCATGCGCTCGGCGCGCGCGTCCGCCCGCTGGAGGAGCGAGCGTTGCTCCTCCGACAGCGGCCCCGCGTACATGCTCAGGAATGTCTGGAGGATGCTTCGTATGCCCGTGAGCGGGGATCTGAGCTCGTGGGTCACGAGCTGCATGAAGTCGGTCTTCTCCCGGTCCACGGCCCGCAGCCGCGCGTTGGCTTCCT
>JBFZCA010000551.1:0-4928 GCA_041308205.1 Planctomycetota bacterium
TCGCGCGCCCGCAGGCGCCGCGCGCGCAGACCGCGACGAACCGAACGATCAACACCGCATAGACGGCGAAACCCGCGACGACAAGCACGCGCAGCGCCGCCGCGCCGAATGCGCCGCCGTATTCGGCGAGGCCGACAATGCCGATCGGCGCTGCGAGAATACCCGCCGTGTAACCGCGCATCGACCCGCGCGCATCGCCGCGGGGCTCCGGCATCAGGAACGCCGCCAGGCCGAACGCGAACAGCGTCCCCGACACGGTCCGAAGCAGCGGGTTTTGGTAGACGAGGTGGAAGCCTTGGGGCGCCATCTGCAGGAGCAACAGCCAGTGCAACCACAGGAAGCGCGCGGTCCGGCGCGGCCTGCCGAGAAGAAGCAGCGCGAAGGCGGCGGCCGCCCCGGCGTAGAGCCCCGTGCATCGCTCGCAGAACGGCAGGAGCGCGCCGTCGGGCGCCCAGGTGTGCGCCGGGTTCCGGCCGCACACGAGCGAGAAGAGCGACGCGAGCAGGCCGTCCATCGCTCGCTACTCGTTCAGAGACGCGGCCCCCGGGATCGACACTCGCCGCACATCGCGCCCCGGGCTCGCAAGGTCGATGAGGAAGAGCGCCCGGTCCTTCTCCTCGACATCGAGGAGCGTGCCCGTGACGGCGAGCGTCTTCCCGTCGGGCGAGAGCCCTACCTGGAAGACGAGCTTCATGGCCTCGTCGGACTTCGCCCTGACGTCGCCCTTCAGGACGAGAAGCTCGCGCGGCGCGCCGCCGCCTGCGGGCAGCTCGAGCACGGCGTACGACCCGCTGCCGATATCCTGGTCTTCGTCCCTCATCACAGCCGCATAGAGCGCCTTCCCGTCGTGCGACCAGAGGACGTTGCCGATGTGACAGGTCTTCTCGCCTGCCAAGCCCTCGAAGGTCCGCTCGAGCGCGCCGTCCTTGAAGACGAGCACCTTGTCGGCATCTTCGATGACGGCGGCGAGGCGCGTTCCGTCGGGCGACGCCGCCGCGAACATCCCGAGCTTGCCGGCCGCCTCGGCGGGGATCTTCATGCGCGGCGTCGTTGCGAGCGTCGCCGGATCGAGCGTGCCCCACTCGTACATGCCGCTCACGTTGTGCGCCCAGTAGACGAGCCGCGAGCCCTCGCTGCTCACGATCACGCCTTCGGCGCCGGCGGGCCCGCCCTTGCGGATCTCTCCCGTGCGCAGGTCGAGGCGCAGAACCCGCGCTCCGCTGATGAACGCGTGGTTGCCGACTATGGGCGGCGGCACCGCGAGCATCGCGATGCTGTCTTCCGTGTCCTCGGACGAGCACGCGAAGAGCCGGGTCTCTCCGGGCCCGTCGATCGGGACGCTCGCGATCCCGATGTGATCCGTGCCCTCGGCATCGGGATAAAAGATGACGGCCCGGCTGCCGTCGGGGGTCCACTGGGCCGTGAGCGCCGTCAGATCCGGCGCCGGCCCATCGGACTGCACGCGGGCGGTCGCGAAGATGCAGCGCGACGCCCCCGTCGCGCGGTCGACGAGCGCGACGGCCGTCCCGCGCGGCGATGACTCGACATAGGGGACGAGCAGGCGCTTCCCGTCCGGGCTGAACGACACCCGGCAGGCGACAATATAGACGGCCAGGCTCAGAAGGGCGATCGATCCCAGAATCGTGCTGCGGGTCCTCATGGCGGACGCCTCCTTTCGTCGCGGCGACGCACACGAGCGCCGCGCGCGCATCCATCAAGTAGAAGCGGAAATCGCGGCGAAAGCGAACACAAAAGAGCCTGTCGCAGACGGCCCAGGAAGCGCGGCTATCGCCCGCGCCGGCGTAGCTGGAGGTACGTGAGCAGCGCTCCCCCGGCGCCCGCCGCGCCGAGCGCCGCCAGGAACGTCACCATCGGCACGTAGTCGCGCTCGACGAGGAGGTAGCTCCCGAGCGCGATGCCGAGGAGGCCGCCGAGGAGGAACGTGCGGTGGGTGCGCCACGGGCCCATGACGAGGAGCGCGATCGACGCCGCGCAGTACAGCGCCGCCTCGAAGGCGCCGGCTTCGTGGCGCCAGGCATTCGCGTAGAGCGCGGCCAGGACGTGGATCGGAACGAGCAGCTCCAGGATGTACGCCCCGCGGCGCAGGTCGAGGCTCGGCGCGCGCTCCAGAACGAGCGTGAGCCCGAGGAAGATGAGGCCGTTCGCGGCGAACGAGTAGTGCTGCGCGGCGTCGCGCGCGAGCTCGAGGCCGAGGACGCGCACGAGCTCGCCCTCCGACGCGATCGTGTCGAGGACGGCGACGAGCGCGACGAGCGCGATCGCGTGGAAGGGCAGCGCCCAGCGGATGCGTCCGATCCGCTCGCTCAGGAGCGCCGCGGCCTCGGCGCCGGCAAGCGGCAGGCACCAGAGCGCCTTCGCCGCCGTCGTCCGATCGAGCCAGCCCAGCGTGCAGAGGAGGGCCATGTACGTTCCCACGAGGAGCAGCGCCGTCGTCCACGCGAACGCCGTCAGCCGGAGGCGGCGGAAGCAGCCGAGCGACACGGCGAGCGCCGCCGCACCGGACGCGAGGAGCTGGTGGTTCGAGAACAGGGACGGACCGAGGAGCTGCGTCACCCCGGCGGGCCGCGCCGCCAGGATCCCGAGCTCGTGGATCGCGGAGAGCACCGCGGGCGCCACGGCGAGCACCGCGCCGGCCAGGAACGACGCCGCCGCCAGGATTTCGTTCCTCCGGTGGGCGAGAACGCCGAGCCCGAGGAACCAGGCGACCGCCGCCGCGGGGATCAGGCAGCGCGCCAGGGGGCCGAGGTCATCGCGCGCGAGAAAGACGAGCAGGGTCGCGGCGACGACGGCGAGCCACGTCCCCGTGTAGAGCACGGTGTGCGGCATCGACACGCGGCGCGAGTCGACGATCCAGTGATCCTCGTCGGCGAGGATGCGCCGGTACACGGCGGCGAGCCTGTCGGCTTCCGCGGCCGAGATGATGCCCTGGCGCCGCCACTGCTCGGCCGCGTGCAGGTGGGTCGAGGCGCCGCGCTTGAGCGTGTCGCGGTACAGCGAAGGCCTGAGGCGCACGGGCTCGCCGGCCAGGAAGCGGCGCAGGTCGGCCGCGACCTCGCCGGCCGCCGGCCGCTCGGCGGGGTCGCGCGCCATGCACGCGAGGCAGATGGCCTGGAGGTCCTCGGGGATGCGCATCGAGATGCTGCGCGGAAAGGGCGGCTCGGCCGCGCGAACCTTCGCGAGCACATCGGCGACCGTCTCGCCGGCGAACGGCGCCTCGCCGGTGAGCGCCGCGTACATGAGCGCGCCCAGCGAGAAGATGTCCGACGCCGTGCCGACGGCCGCGCCTTCCGCCTGCTCGGGCGACGCAAAGAGCGGCGTGCCCTGGAACACGCCGGACGCGGCCGCGTCCTCGCCCGGCGACAGCGCCAGGCCGAAGTCGAGGATCTTCACCTGCAGGTCGGCGCCGACGAGCACGTTCTGCGGCTTGAGGTCGCGGTGGACGATGCCCCGGCGGTGCGCGACGCCGAGCGCGCGCGCCGCGTCGAGGAACAGGGCGGCCTGCTGCCGCGGCGCGAGCGACCGCGCGGCCTTGTCGAAGGGGTAGCCCTCGACGATCTCCATGACGATCGCGGGCGACCCGGGCGCATCGACGATCGAGTAGACGGTGACGATGGCCGGATCGCGCAGGCCGGCGCACTTGCGCGCCTCGTCGAGAATGCGCGCCTGGACGGCGCCGGCCGCGCCCTCGCGCAGCACCTTGAGCGCCACGGGCCGGTCGAGCGTCTCGTCCCAGGCCTTGTAGACGACGCCGAGGCCGCCCTCGCCGAGCACGCCGTCGATGCGGAAACCCGGTACGCACGCAACGGGCCGCGGCGGGGCGGCGCCGGCAGGAATCATGGCCGCCATGATGTGCGCGAGCGTTGTCAGCCGCGCCTCGATCTCCGGACGCCGCTCGGCGGGCACGGCGGCCGCGAATTCCGCCGGGTCGGGCCGCTCGCCGCGTTCCATGCGGTCGCTGAACTCGGCGAGGAGCGCCGTCTCCTCCGGCGTGAGGTTACTCGCGCCCATCACTGCCCCCCACATCGCCGGCCGCCGCATCGTCCGCCGCCGCGGGCACCGCGCCGGCGCGCAATGCATGGACGGCCTCGGCCAGGCTCGCCATGGCGCGGTTGCAGCGCATCCGCGCCGCATCGTCCGAGCAGCCGAGCTCGCGGCCGATCGCCGCCCAGTCGCGCCCCTCCCACTTCCTGAGCACGATGACCTCGCGCTCGCCGGCATCGAGAAGCTCCATGCCGAGCCTGATCCACGCCTCCCATTCGCGCCGCGCGGCTTCCTCGGCCGGGTCGGGCCCGGGCGCGCGGGGCGCATCGAGATCGAGCACGGTGTCGGCCCCGAGCGGCCGCTCGCGGCTGAGCGCGCGGCGCCGCGCGGTCCACCAGTCGCGCCGGTCGCGCAGGGTGTGCTCGACGATGCGGCACATGAGCCCGCGGAAGCCCGCCTCGCTCTCGAGGCGAATGCGCGGGCCGTACGTCAGGAACTCGATGACCGCGTCCTGCACGACGTCGCTCGACTCCTCCTTGCTCCTGAGCGCCGCGCCCATGCGCCGCCTGACCTGCGCCCGGATCCACGGCAGGTTCCGGGCGAGCAGCGCATCGAGCGCCTGGCGGTCGCCCGCCTGCACGCGGACGAGCAGCACAGCGGTTTCGGACGGCGAGGGTTCCATGATGCCCATCATTATAGGGAGAATCGGGGGGAAAGGCCAAACCGCCGCGCGTCTCACGAGCGACGTTCGTGGGACGACGCGCGCCGAACGGGCGCGGCGATGCGCCCGCGCGCGCCGCCGGCGCGCCTTGACATGTATGCATTCTTCATGCATACTCATGCATATGAGAACTACGTTGATAATCGACGATGAGCTCCTCGCGCGCGCCAGCAGGCTGACGGCGATCACGGAGAAGACCGCGCTC
>JBFZCA010000552.1:0-10710 GCA_041308205.1 Planctomycetota bacterium
TGTGCTCTTCCGATCTCCGCCGGCCCCCCGGCCCGCGGGAGCGGGCGCGCGGGAGCGCGAGCGCGGCGCATCGATGCTCTATACGTAGACTCAGTATAATTTGTTATGCGCCCGCGTCAACCCGTGGACGCCGGGCGGGAATGTGTTATGAAAGACCTGCCCGAGCGCAGCGTTCGGGCGCGGCGTTACCCTACAGGAGGATGAAGCATGCCACATGTAATCTCGGACGATTGCACCATGTGCGGCGCCTGCAAGGAAGTCTGCCCGGTGGATGCGATCAAGGAAGGCGACCCGAAGTTCGTGATCGAACCCGACGTCTGCACCGACTGCGGCGCATGCGCGGCCGAGTGCCCCGTGGAGGCGATCAGCGAGGAGTAGCGTGCGCGCACGCACGCGATCGGCAAGGGCCGTGCGGCAGACGCACGGCCCTTCGCATTGTTCGCGCCGGGCACCGGGCGCCGCGCTCAGTTCTGGTCCCCGAGTTGGATGCCCTTCCCCATCACGAACTTCTCGAAGAACTTCTCGTTGTCGGCATCGAAGCGCTTCTCGGTGCTCTCGCAGGCGAAGAAGTAGACCTTGTCGGGCGTCGCCGTGCCGACGAATCTGACCTTGACGACCGGCACGTCGGCGGCCTTGCCCGCGCCCTGCTGCTGATCCTGCTGCTGCCCCTGCCCCTTGCGCATCGTCTGCTGCACGACCGACTGGCGCTTGCCCTTGAACACCGCCTCGACCGCCCCCTCCGACCAGGTGCCGCCCTCGATCTTGCGGATCTCCTTCTCGCCCTCGACCTCGTAGAGCCCGTCCACCCATCGGGGCAGGAGCTTCTCGTCGACGCGCGCCAGGAAATCGTTGCTCTGCGCCCACACCGAGATGCGCGGATACTCGCCCGCGGGCAGCGCGAAGGCCGCCACCTCCCCGCCTTCCATGTCCTTCTGGTCGACGACGCTGAAGCCGAACGGCGCGGTCAGGACCAGCCCGAGCCCCTTCCATCGCCGGTTGTCGCGGTCCCACGTGCCGATCGGATCGAGGCGCAGCTCGCGGATGAAGCGCTTGAGCTCCTCGTCGAACGCGGACAGCGACTTGCCCAGGTGCTTGGTCACGAGCTCCTTGAACACCTCCGCCTCCTGCGCCAGGTGCGTGGGGTTGTCGAAGCCGCCCTTCGTCGTCAGCCCGGTCACGTGCAGGAGATACTCATCGAGGAGCTTGCGGCCCTCGCCCTTGTGGGCGTTGTACTGGTGCCCGTCCATGCACCAGTACACGGCGAGCCAGCCGTACGAGTAGTACTCTCCCCCGAACGCGAAGTGCGGATGGACGAGGAGCTTGTCGAGCGGATACCAGTGGTCGCTCTGGAGGAAGCGCTTGAGCAGGATCACGCGGTCGTAGGGCGGCTCGATCGCTATGCCCGACGCCTTGAACTCGCTCGACTTGTCCCTGAAGCTGAACCTGAACTTCGCGCCGTCGCCGAAGTACGTCGCCATGCCCTCGAGCAGCCACGTCGGGCAGGCCGACATCTCCTTGGTGATCTTCCACTGGTACACGTGGCAGCACTCGTGCGCGAGCACGTGCAGCGTCGTGCCGCGAATCCCGAAGCTCCCGTGGAACGTGTAGACCTCGTTGGTCTCGGGGTTGAAGAAGCCGCCCATGCCCGGCGGCACGAGCATGTACTCCCGGAACTGGCCGACGTTCGCGAACAGGAAGATCTTGCCGTTCTCCTGGTGATGCCACTTGAACTTGGACTGGGGGAACGCCGCGTCGTACACCGGGAAGAGGGCCTTCGACAGGAACGCGCTGTACTTGTCCTCCACATCCTTGGTCGAGCTGCACTTGATGTCGCAGTACTCGGTCTTGACGGGCGCAACCAGCGCCCACGGCCGGCCCTGGAACTCGCTCTGCATGTCCTCGAGCTTGCCCTTCCACAGCTCGCGCGCCCTGGCATCGCTCTTCGTCCGCCACGCGCCGTCGACCTTGACGTGGCCGACCCCCAGGTGCGCCTCCTCGTGGCCGGCGTCGAGCTTGAGCACCCGCTCCCACCCCTCGCGCTCGAACAGCTTGAGGCTCTTCTCCTTGGCGAGGCGCGCGAGCCCGACCCATGCGGCGACGGTGTTGTCCGCGGACGCCTTCTCGTGGAGCGCGAGGCACTCCTTGACGGCGTGCGGCCCCTCCTTGACCTGCGTGACCGACCCCTTCGGGATGCGGGCCTTCTCGTCGAAATCCGTGAGGATGACGACCTCGCGCTCGTCGTTGCCGACGATGACGCCTTCGAGGGTGAGGCTCGTGCCGCCCGAGTCGTAGACGACCTGGTCGGCCAGGACCGCGGACGAGAGCAGCCACGCCACGAGAGAGAATCGCCACGCGCGCATGTGCGTCTCCTTTCACGCAGGGAGCACGGCCGGACCGGCGGCCGTGCAGCCTTAAGTGTACCAAGAAGTGCGCCGCGAGATAAGCTTCCGGACCCCGGTCACCACTGGAACGTCAGCGCGAACACGACCGTCCGGGAGGGCAGCGGAAAACCCCGCACGTCGACCGCCCGCTCGTCCGAGAGGTTCTTGCAGGCCGCCTCGATCGAGAACGCCTCCGACGCCCGGTACCTGATCCCCGCGTTGAAGATGTGGCGCGCGGAGAGCATCTTCGTGTTGGCGCGCGTCACGGGGTTCTTGCCCACGAAGTGGTACTCGCCGTAGGGGCACAGGTTCCACACGGGGACCTCGCAGCGCGCGAATACCGCGTTCCTCGGCTTCCCCGGCACCTGCTCGTTGTGCCAGGAGGGGTCATCGGTCTTGTCGAGCACCTCGGCGTAGGTCCAGTTCGCGCGCAGCCGGAGGTGCTCCCACGGCTCGATGCCGCCGCCCAGCTCCACCCCCTCGGCGACGGCCTCCCCCACGTTGTACGGCCGGAAGCGGAACCCGGACTGAAGCAGGTAGACGATGAGGTCGTCGTAGGCGGTCCTGAAGTAGCTCGCCTCGGCGTGAAACCAGCCCACCGTGACGACCGGCCCCGCGTCGAAACCGATCGATTGCTCGGCATCGAGCCCCGGGTTCCCCGCGTAGAAGCCGAGGTCGTAGTACAGCTCCTGGAAGCTCGGCCGCCGGTAGCCGTTGCCGCCGTTCGCCCGCAGCGCCAGGAACGGCCACGGCGTGCACTCGACGCCCAGGCCCGCGCTGAAGAGCGTGTCGCCGCCGTCGCAGAGATCGACGCCCGCCTGGGGCATGAGCGTCACGACGTCCTCGAACGGCGCATACGTGTCGGACAGCGAGAAGAAGGCCGTCGTCCGGTCGTGCGACCCCGCGCCATCCCCGTCGAACGTCTCGTGCCGCAGCTCCTCGGACAGGCGCAGGCGATGCGTACCCCCGAGCGGCGCGACGAAGGCCAGCTCCTCCGCGAACGCCGTGTCATCGTTGGAGATCTCGTACGGGAAGCCCGTGGTGCCGCCGCCCGGGTCGCGGTAATCGCTCCGCTGCGCGAGCACGCTCGCGCGGCCGTCGGCCTCCAGGCCGCCCAGTTCAGGCAGCACGGCCCGCGACCCCGCGACGAGCAGGAGCCGCCGGTCCTCCTGCGAGGCCTCGGGCGTCGGGAAGCTCGTCAGGCCGGGGATCTCCTTGTCGGCCGCGAACACGTCCGCGAGCCCATACACTTCCCACGTCTCGCTCAGCGAGTAGCCGCCCTTGAGCAGCGTTCCGATCGACTCGTACGCGTTGTTGTGCCTGCGCAGGTCGCTCGTTCCCAGGCCCAGGTCGGCATCGGGCTCGTACAGGAACTCGCCGTTCGTCCAGGCTCCCTGGACGCTTCCCAGGAATCGCCACTGCTCCTCGCCGTGGCCGAACGCGCTTCCGAGCTGCAGGATGTCGGCGGCGGTGCCGCTGCCGTTGCCCGTGTAGATCCCTTGACCCAGGCTGAGGCTCCCCCACGTCCCTTCCTCGCCGCGCGGCGTCACCAGATTGACGACGCCGCCGAGCGCCGCGTCGCCGAAGCGCGCGCCGCTCGTGCCGCGCAGCACCTCGATGCGCTCGAAGTGCGCGAGGGGGAAGGCCGCCAGGTCGACCGCGCCGCCGCCGCCGCTCACGCGCACGCCGTCCATGTACACGGCCACCTGGTTGCCCGACGACCCGCGAATGCTCATCGTCGAGTACCGCCCCAGGCCGCCCAGGCTTTCGACATGCACGCCGAGCGCGCTCTGGAGCGCGTCGCCCAGATCGCTGCCCGCGGGCTGCGCGGCGGGCTCGATCGTCGTCACGAACGACGTCTTCTGGCCCCCGAGCGAACGCGTCTCCTCGGGCGGCGCCACGACCTCGTCCTCCCCCAGGTCGACAATGCCGGGGTCGGATTCGGCCGGCGCGGCCGGCACGGCGGGCTCTGCCGCCGCGGCGGACACGTTCGGCAGCAGGGCGACAAGCGCGGCAGCGATCGCGACACGCACGGCGGACGTGTTCCTCCTTCTCCAAGCAGTCTGTCATTCTACGCGATCCGCGCGGCGTCCACAAACCCGGGCGTATGGACGCCCCGCCGGCCAGCCGATACACTTGGTGACCCATGTTCACGAGCCGCGCGCGGCGCGGTTCCCATCACCGCTTCAGAGACGCATACGCATGGCAGACACCACGCTTCCCCCGCAGTACGACCCTTCGCAGGTCGAGGACGAAATCTACGCCTTCTGGGAGCGCGAGGGGCTCTTCCGCGCGAACCCCGACCCGGCGCGCACGCCCTACACGATCGTCATACCGCCGCCGAACGTCACCGGCGTCCTCCACATGGGCCATGCGCTCAACAACACGCTCCAGGACGTCGTCATCCGCTTCTGGCGCATGCGCGGGCGCGAGGCGCTGTGGATTCCGGGCACGGACCACGCCGGCGTCGCCACCCAGGGCGTCGTCGAGAAGGCGCTCTGGAAGGAAGAGCGCAAGACCCGCCACGATATCGGCCGCGAGGGCCTGCTCCGGCGCATCTGGCAGTGGAAGGAGAAGCACGGCGACACGATCATCGAGCAGCTCAAGAAGCTCGGCTGCTCGTGCGACTGGTCGCGGCAGCGCTTCACCATGGACGAGGGCCTCTCGCGCGCCGTGCGCACGATCTTCGTCCGGCTCTACCGCGACGGGCTCATCTACCGCGGCGAACGCCTCGTCAACTGGTCCTGCCCGTTCCAGACGGCGCTCTCCGACGATGAGCTCGAGTACGAGGAAGTCGACACGTTCTTCTGGCACGTACGCTACCCGATCAAAGGGCAGCCGGGCCGGTTCGTCGTCGTCGCGACGACGCGGCCCGAGACCATGCTCGGGGACACGGCCGTCGCCGTGCACCCCGAGGACCCGCGCTACGCGGACCTCGTCGGCGCAACCGCCATCGTGCCGCTCGTCGAGCGCGAGGTGCCGATCATCGCCGACGACTACGTCAAGCGCGACGAGGGCACGGGCTGCCTCAAGGTGACGCCGGCCCACGATCCCAACGACTTCGCGATCGCCAACCGCCACGCGCTGCCGATGATCAACATCCTGAACCCGGACGGCACGCTCAACGCGCACGCACGGAAGTTCCAGGGCCTCGACCGCCTCAAGGCGCGGCCGAAGGTGGTCGCGGAGCTCGAGGAGCGGGGCCTGGTCGAGAGGATCGTTCCGTACCGCCACAGCGTCGCCCACTGCTACCGCTCGCACGACCTCATCGAGCCCTACCTCTCGGTCCAGTGGTACGTGAAGATGCGGCCCCTGGTCGAGAAGGCGCGCGAGGCCGAGCGCTCGGGCAGGGTGCGCTTCCACCCCGCGCGCTGGACGCACACCTACCACCAGTGGCTCGACTCGACGCCGGACTGGTGCATCTCGCGCCAGATCTGGTGGGGCCATCGCATCCCGGTCTGGAACTGCGGGGCGTGCAAGGCCGAGATCTGCGAGCTCGAGGACCCGACATCGTGCCCGCGCTGCGGCTCCCCGGACCTCGCCCAGGACCCGGACGTCCTGGACACGTGGTTCAGCTCGCAGCTCTGGCCGTTCTCGACGCTCGGCTGGCCCGAGGCGACCGAGGACCTGGCCTACTTCTACCCCACGAACCTCCTGGTCACCGACCGCGGCATCATCGCGCTGTGGGTCGCGCGCATGATCATGGCCGGCGAGCACTTCCTGGGCCGCGAGCCCTTCAACGACGTCTACATTCACGCGACCATCCTCGACCGCCACGGCGCGCGCATGTCCAAGAGCGCCGGCAACGGCATCGACCCCATCGTCATGATCCGGGGCGGCACGAACGCGGACGGCACCGCGTTCGAGAAGGGCTTCGGCGCCGACGCGGTCCGCTTCACGCTCACGGCCATGACGACCGAGGGCCAGGACATGCGCATCTGGCCCGAGCGCTTCGAGACCGGCCGCAACTTCGCCAACAAGATCTGGAACGCGGCCAGGTTCTGCCTCATGCACCTGGAGGGCGGGCCCGAGGCGCTCGCGCCGGACCTGCGGGAGGAGGACCTCGACTTCGCCGACCGCTGGATTCTCTCCCGCCTGCGGGGCGCCATCGAGCGCGCGACCTCGTGCGCCGAGGACTTCCGCTACTGCGACTTCGCGCAGGCCGTATACGAGTTCGTGTGGGGCGAGTTCTGCGACTGGTACCTGGAGTTGGTCAAGCCGCGGCTCGGCGACCCGGCGGCCGCGCCCGCCGCGCGCCGGGTGCTCGCCTTCGTGCTCGACCGCGTGCTGAGAATCCTGAGCCCCGTGACGCCGTTCATCACCGAGGCGCTCTGGCGCCGCCTCGGCGAGTGCATCCCCTGCCGCACGCTCTTCGGGCCGCGCGGCGGCACGGCCGAGGGGCCGCTCATCCGCGCGGCCTGGCCGGAGGTCGAAACCGTCCCGGCCTTCGCCGGCGTCGAGGACGAGATGGCGCTCGTCCAGGACGCGATCCGCGGCATGCGCGAGGTGCGGTCCCGCTACCACGGGGCGCCCTACAACCTCTCGCCGCGCGAGCGCCTGGCGATGCACATTTCCTGCCGCTCGGAGGCGATGTGCGATGTGCTCACGCGCCGCGCGGCGCTCCTCGCCCAGGACAGGGAGGCCAACGCCTCGCTCGCGGCCGTGGCCGTCGACCTGCCCAAGCCGGGAGTCGCGGCCGTCGCCGTCAAGACCGGCATGACGATCTACCTGCCGCTTGCGGGCCTCATCGACCTGGGGGCCGAGCGCGCGCGCCTCGCCAAGGAGCAGGAGAAGCTCCGGGCCTACGCCGGGAAGATCGCCGGCAAGCTCGCCAATCCGAAGTTCAAGGACAGGGCGCCGGCGGAGATCGTCGAGGCCGAGGAGGCGAGGCTCAAGGAAGCGGAGGCCAAGCTCGCCGAGATCGAGAGCCAGTTGCGGGAGCTTGAGTGACGCCGGCGGAGGCTGGAGGCCGGGGATGGCTGAAAGCACCTCAAGAGGGCCGCGAAGCCGCCCCCTGAGATTCCGCCGTCTATCTTCAGCCTATAGCCTACAACCTACAGCCTATTCCAGAAACGCCGCGAAGCGGCTCTTCCGGATCTTCTCTTCCGCGTGCCGCCTGCGCTGCTCGGCCGTCATCGCGCGCGTCTCCTCGAGGATCCGCTCCTGAATTTGCCGTTTCATCTCGATACAATCGAACGCCTTCGTTCCCTTAGTCATCGTCATCCCCCGAACCTCTGACTATGTCCATCGGCGTCAGTATCGAAATCAAGCCGTACCCCAGGGATAGATTCACCGCATTGAACGCCCGCTCTCGCCGGGGATTCACCAGGTGTTTGAAGTTCCAGGACTCGACAACGTCAGCGCGGGCAACAGTCGCATGGGCCACGTGAAGAGCGTCGCCGGCGTACTTCGCACTCACAACCCTCGCATTGAGGTACCCATCTCTCAGCCGTTCGATTTCATCGGTCGAACGCAGCCGTTCACACGGTGTTCGCAGGACTCTCTCGAACGGATCCTGAACGTGCGAAGGCGCCTCGATCAACTCCTGGACCAATGTGTCGGAGATGAGCGCCGTGAAACGTCCGGCGCACACTGCATCGAAGAACTCAACCGTGATCGGGGCAAACTCCTGATCAAAGTATCCTCCCCAAACCGATGTGTCGATGTACAGGCGCATTGGGCGCATGCATCCCTCACAAGGCAGCGGTCCGCCAACACTTCGCCAGAACGAAGCATTACCGTCCCGCTCGTAGTATACCTCCCGTGGCGAATCATCACAAACTCGAGCGACCGCAATTCGCCGAACGGTATCGCGGCCCGCCTCCATGCGTGATCACGCGCTTCTTTCGTGTGGGGGTGCTCGCGCAAGGACGGCAACCCAAACGAAACGGACGAGATTCGGCACGACTACGCGGCGTGACGACATCCTGGCAGGATGCCCTCGATCGTCGATTGGCATTGACGCCGCTGCCGTTGCCCGCGCTGCCGCCGGGGCAGTAGCCCGCAGGAGATCTGGTTGGCGTTGTCATCATCCAAGTCGTAGGGCGGCGAAGCCGCTCCCTCGGGTTGCGCCGGCTATATAGAGCCTACAGCCTACCCCAGCCCTCCTCCCGCCCGCAGCGTGAACATCACCAGCACCGGCAGCGCATCGAGCGCCTCGTCGACCGAGAGCGATTCCTCGGCCGAGTGCGCGACCCTGAGCTCGCCCGGCCCCCACACGATCACGTCGTGGCCGAAGCCGTGGAAAAGCCGCGCATCGCAGCTCACCTGCCAGCCGCGCGGCGCCTCCCACGGGCGGCCCGCGTCCGCCCATGCCGCCTGCATGCACTCCAGGACGAGGCTCTCCGGATCGCCCGCGAAAGCATCGTTGTGCAGCTTGTCGAACCTCACCTCGACGAGCTTCCGCGCGGCCTCCGCGTCCAGGCCGAGCCTCGCCGCGTAGCGCGCCGCGCCGCGCGCCACCGCCTCCGCCAGCCTGCGCGTGATCTCGGCAATGCCGTGCGTGGGCACGAAGCCCTGGCCGCCCTCGAGCATCGCCCCTCCGCCCTCGCCGCACGCGAGCGCCGTTCTGCCGCCCGCCGCCGCGATGCGCTCGATCATCCAGGCCGCCTTGATGAGGGCGCAGTCGCACAGGTGAATGGCGCCCATGTGCCCGGCCTTGCCGAAGACGTCGAGCCGCACCCGCCCGCCCTCCTCCGCCAGCGCGAAATGCGCGGCCACCTTGGGCGCGCCCGAGGCGGGGTCGATGTCCTTCGTCTTGTCGCCGTAGCGCGCGACGTACTCCCCGAGCGCCGCCTCGACGGCCGCGCGCACCGCCTCGGCCGCGAGCCCCTCCACCGTGAACGCCGCGTGGTCGTTCACGGCCGACGGGTGCGCGCCGTAGGGGCCCAGGATGCCGTGGCAGGTCTGCACGTGATGCGGCAGGAAGAGCGGGTGCGCGCTCTCCTTCTTGATCGCCGCGCCCTCCTCCTCGAGCGCGAGCACGACGGCCGCCGCGAGCTCCGCGAGACGCACGTCCCCCGCCCCGCTCCCGAGCGCCGCCTGGTACCACACCGCGCCGCGGTTGGCCGGGTGGACCGCACCGCTCGTGGGCTCGAGGACGAGCGCCGAGCAGCCCTCCAGCGACCGATCCATGAGCGCGGCCAGCGAGCCGTTTCCGCCCGTCTCCTCCTCGATGACGAACTGGTAGACGCGCGGGGCGCGCGGGGCCGTCTTCGTCTCCGCCGCAAGATCGCCGAGCGCCTTCAGCGCCGTGAGGAGCAGCGCGACCGAGCCCTTGTCGTCGGCCGCGCCGCGGCCGCGCACGCGCCCGCCCTCGATGCGCGGCGCGATGTGCGGCGCCACGGTGTCGGCGTGCGCGTTGTAGATCATCGGGATTCCCCGCCCCGCCTCGCCCGGCACGGTCGCGATCACGTTGTAGCGATCGTCGAAATGCTCGGCGAACGAGCGCCCGCCGGGCGGCGGCGTGTACTCCGCTCTCCGCGCGATCGCGGGATCGATCGGCCGCTTCTCGACGATGGCCGAGAGCGGCAGCACGCCGCCGAGCACGCGCCCGATGATGGCGCCGCAGGCGGCGTCGCCGGCGGCGCAGGCCGCCGGGTCGCGTCCCACGGTCGTGTCCACCGCGCACAGCTCGACGAGCACCCGCGTGAAGAACGCGCGGTGCGCCTCGCGCCGCGCATCGAGCCAGGCCGTGATCTCCCGCGGCGTCATTCGTCCCCCGTCATGATCTCGATCTCGAGCGCGAGCGCGATCCCGAAGCGCTCCTGCACGCGCTCGCGCACGCGCGCGATCAGCCGCCGCACGTCCGCGGCGCGCGCGCCGCCTTCGTTGACGATGAAGTTCGCGTGCACGCGGCTGACGGCCGCGCCGCCCTCGACCCAGCCCTTGGCGCCCGCCCGCTCGATGAGGCCGCCCGCCGCATCGCCGGGCGGGTTTCGGAACACGCAGCCGGCGCTCGGGCGCGACAGCGGCTGGCGCGCGCGGCGCTCCTCGGCGAAGTCCGCCATCGCGCGCGCGATCGCATCGCGGTCCCCCGGCGCGAGCCGGAGCGCCGCGCCCAGGATGATGCCGCGCCCTCGAAGCGACGAGCGCCGGTACTCGAACTCGATCGCGTCGCGCGGCAGCGCCTCGGCCTCGCCGTCCGGCCGGAGCACGGTCACCGACTCGACCAGATCGCCGATCGATCTGCCGGCATACCCCGCGTTTCCCGCAAGCGCGCCGCCGAGCGTTCCGGGCAGCGTACCGGCGCTCTCCAGGCCCGAGAGACCGGCGTCGCGCGCCGCGATGCCGAGCGCGCGCATCGATGCGCCGGCGCCCGCCGTGAGGC
>JBFZCA010000553.1:0-5183 GCA_041308205.1 Planctomycetota bacterium
CGCCGCGCCTCGTCGATGTCGACCGCCGCCACGACGCGGCACCCCGCCTGCGCCAGCACCTGCAGCGCCAGGAGCCCGATCATGCCGGCCCCCACCACCACCGCCGCATCGTCGAACGCGACCGGCACGCGGCGCACCGCGTGGAATGCGACCGAGAGGGGCTCGGTCATCGCCCCGTGCACGAACGACACGCCGTCGGGCAGCCGGTAGAGGATGCGCTGCGGCACAGCCACCAGCTCGGCGAAGGCGCCGTCGCGGCGGTATTCCCTGCACGACACGCCGAGCACGCGCCGGTCGTCGCACAGGTTGATGCGGCCCGTGCGGCAGAAGGGGCACGCGCCGCAGTACACGGTGGAGTCGAACGTCACCCGGTCGCCGGGGCGCCACGCGCCCGCGGCGGCGCCCGCCGCCTCGACCGTGCCCGCCGCCTCGTGCCCCATGATGATCGGCGGTATCCGCCGCCCCGTGCTGCCGTCGAAGCCGTGCACATCGCTTCCGCAGATGCCGCAGGCCTTGACGCGGACGAGGACGTCATCGGGACCGGGCACGGGCGCCGGGACGTCCGCATACTCGAGCCGGAGGTACTCCGTCAGGACCAGCGCCTTCATGCCGCGATCGCTCCTACGCCGGCGCGATGTCGATCCGGTTCTTCTCCTTGTCGATGCGCACGACCACGCCGCGCACGACGCTGCCCTGCCTGATCGATTCGCCCAGACTGCCCATGTCGCACAGCGGAATGAACCCCTCGACGCCCTCGTCCAGCGCGACGTACACGCCCTCGACGCCGATGCGCTTCACCCAGCCCGCGACGGTCTCGCCGGCCGCGTAGCCCTCGAGCGCCCGGTTGACCTGCGCCGCCTGGGCGCGCGGGAAGTCAAGGCCGATGCGGCCGCGCCCGGCCTCGACGCGCACGACCTGCACGTGAATGCGCTGGCCGGCCTTGAGCGGCTGCTCGCGGCCGTACTCGCGGTAGTAGGCCTCGATCTTGCTCTGGTGGAGCAGCCCCTCGGCCCCGCCGATGTCGACGAACGCGCCAAACTCGTTCATGCGGACGATCCTGCCGTCGAACTGGTCGCCCTCGTTCAGGCCGGCGAGCACCTTGCCGCGTTCCTCGAGGGCCTCGCGATCGAGCACGACGCGCCGGCTCACGACGACGTTCTTGTCCGCCCGATCGAAGGACGTGACCTCGCACGTCAGGGTCTTGCCCACGTAGGGCGAGGCATCCTCCACGCGCTCGCGCTCGATCTGCGAGATGGGCATGAACGCGCGCACCCCCTTGATCGAGAGCTCGAGGCCGCCCTTGTTCACCCCGGTGACCAGGGCCTTGAGGATCATGCCGGGCCCGAGCTCGTCCCAGAGAACCTCCGTGCGCGCCTGCGCGATCGAGAGGATCGCCATGTCGCGCGCGGGATCGTAGCGCACGAAGTTCGCCTCGATGCGCGCGCCCACCTTGGGAAGCGGTTCATCCTCGAACTCGCCGTCCGGGATGAAACCGTGCGCCTTGGACGCGAGCTCGACCACGACCTCGCCGCCGCGGACGTTGACGACCGTCCCCCGCAAGCGCGCCCCGGGGGCGCAGCGCTGGAGCTCGAGCTCGGGATCGGTGCCGAACTTGTCGCCGGGCATGCCGGCGCGCGCCATGAGCGCCTCGAGCTGCTCGTCGCTGATGCCGGCGTCGCCGGGGCGCCGATCGCCCTCATCGCGGAACTTGCGTCGTTTCTCGATCATGGTCACACCTGTCAGGGAGCCGCCGCGCGCACGCACCTCAACGCGGCAACTATAGACGGGGGGGCGCTCCAGTTCAAGCCAGGATCGCGGCGTGCACCCGCGCCGCATCGGCCAGGCGCGCGTGGACGGGCGCCTCGAGCTCCGCGTCGACCGCCAGAATGTCCGCCGCGTCGCGCCGCGCCCGGGCAAGCAGCCGCGCATCGCGCGGGAGGTCGGCGATGCGCAGGTCGCTCAATCCCGCTTGCCTGCAGCCTCGAAGCTCGCCCGGACCGCGGAGCGCGAGATCCTCCTCGGCGATCCTGAAGCCGTCGGTCGTCGCGCAGAGAGCTTCCAGGCGCCGCCTGCCCTCGGGCGTCCTCGACTTCCCGAGGAGAAAGCACCAGGACTGCTCGCGCGAGCGTCCCACGCGCCCGCGCAACTGGTGCAGTTGCGTCAGGCCGAACCGGGCCGCGTCCTCGATCACCATCGTCGTTGCGCGCGGGGCATCGATGCCGACCTCGATGACGGTCGTGCCGAAGAGGACATCGAGCGCCCCCGCGGTGAAGCCGCGCATGATCGCGTCCTTCTCCTCGCCGCGCATGCGGCCGTGGATGAGCGCCGCCCGCAGGCCGGCCAGCGGCCCCGCGCGCAGCTCCTCGAACCTCCGCGTCACGGCGGACAGGTCGACCTTCTCCGATTCCTCGACCAGCGGGCAGACGTAGTAGGTCTGGAAGCCGCGCGCCGCCTGCGCGCGGATGTACTCGTACAGCCCCGGGAGCTTCGCCGGCGGCACGCGCGAGGTCTTGATCGGCAACCGTCCCGGCGGAAGCTCGTCGATGACCGAGATATCCATGCCGCCGTACGCGGTCAGGGCGAGCGTGCGCGGGATCGGCGTCGCCGTCATGTGAAGAATGTCCGGTATGCCGCCCTTGTCGGCGAGCATGCGGCGCTGGATGACGCCGAACCGGTGCTGCTCGTCGATGATCGCGAGGCCCAGGCGCCGGAAGCTCGTGCGCTCCTGGATCAGGGCATGGGTGCCGGCGACGACGAGGGCCTCGCCGCGCGCGAGGCGCGACCTCGCGGCGGCCGCGCCGGGCGTCCCGGCCGTGAGCAGCTCGACCGCGATACCGAGGGGCGAGAGCAGCGCGCGCAGCGTGAGCGCGTGCTGCTCGGCCAGAATCTCGGTCGGCGCCATGAAGGCCGTCTGGAAGCCGCCGTCGCACGCGGCGGCGATCGCGTGGAGCGCAACGGCGGTCTTGCCGCAGCCGACATCGCCCTCGAGCAGCCGCACCATGGGCCGCGCCGAGGCCATGTCGGCGAGAATGTCGCCGGCCGCGCGCCGCTGCGCCGGCGTGAGCGCGTAGGGCAGCGAGGCGCGCAGGGCGGCCAGGAGCGGCCCGTCGACCAGATGCGCGTAGCCTTTCCGTTCCGCCTCCCGTCGAGAACGCGCCTGCAGGACGCCGAGCTGCAGCCCGAGAAGCTCCTCGTACGCGAAGCGGTCCCGCGCGCGTTCGCCCTCGGCGATCTCGCGCGGGAAGTGCGCCGCGCGCAGGGCATCGGGAAGCGCGGGAAAGCCCAGGCGCTCCCTGAGCGGCGCGGGCAGCCCGTCATCGGGAAGCTGCGCGCACGCATCGAGCGCATCGCTGATCCAGCGCCTGAGCATGCGCTGCGTCAGCTTCTCGGTCAGCCGGTAGATCGGCACCACGCGGCCCGTGTTGAGCCGGTCATCGGCGCCGCCCGCGAGAATCTCGTACTCGGGGTTGCGGAGCACGAGGCCCTTGTAGACGCCCACCGCGCCCGTGAGCACGACGCGCGTCCCCGGCGGGAACTGCCGGGCGAGGAAGCCGCGGCCGAACCACGTCGCCGCGACCTCGCCCGTGCCGTCGCGCACCGTGATCGCGGCCATCGACTTGCCGCCCCGCAGATGAATGCAGCGCCGCATGACGACCTCTCCCTGAACGGTGCAGGCGCCGCCGGGCGCGAGCGCGCCGATCGGGACGGGCGCGCGCCTGTCCTCGTACGCGCGCGGGAAGTGCAGGAGAAGATCCCGCACCGTGCCGATGCCGAGCTGCAAGAGCAGCGCCGCCCGCGCCGGTCCGATGCCGGGCAGGGTCTCGACGGCGGAGTCCCAGGAGACGGTGGAGATGGCGTCCATAGGCTGTAGGCTGTAGGCTAAAGATAGACGGCGGCGACCCATGAGGCGGCTCCGCCGCCTTTGGAAAGGTCCCTCTACTATCTTAGGCCTATAGCCTATAGCCGACAGCCTGTAGGCTCAATGGGATTGCCGCCCATGCACGCCGCCGAGAAGCCGCCGACACCGCCGTCCGGGTGCAACCGGCTCGCCCGCGAGCTAAGCCCCTACCTTCTCCAGCACGCCCGCAATCCCGTCGACTGGTACCCGTGGGGCGAGGAGGCGTTCGCCCGCGCCCGGCAGGAGGACAAGCCGGTCTTCCTGTCGGCCGGCTACTCGACGTGCCACTGGTGCCACGTCATGGAGCGCGAGTGCTTCGCGCGCGATGACGTCGCCGCGCTCCTCAACGCGCATTTCGTGCCCGTCAAGGTCGACCGCGAGGAGCGGCCCGACGTCGACGAGATCTACATGCACGCGACGCAGCTCATCGCCGGATCGGGCGGCTGGCCGAACTCCGTGTGGCTGACGCCCGATCGCAGGCCCTGGTACGCGGGCACGTACTTTCCGCGCGAGGATCACCCCCGCGGCCCGGGATTCCTCACGGTGCTGCGCGCGCTCGCCGCGATGTGGACCGGCCGCCGGGCGGAGATCGAGGAGTACGCCGCGCGCGTCTGGGAGGCGGTCCGAGGCATGCTGTCTGCACCGGAGGCGCGCGGCGGCGTCCACGGCGGGCTCCTCGCGGCGGCGCTCGCGGAGCGCGCGGCGGCGTTCGATTCCGTCAACGGAGGTTTCGGCGCCGCGCCGAAGTTCCCGCCGCATTCGACGCTGCATCTGTTCGCCGCCGAATGCCGCCGCCGCCGCGATCCCGGGCCGCTCGCGCTGCTCACGCGCACGCTCGACGCGATGGCCGCGGGCGGCATCCACGATCACGCGGGCGGCGGTTTCCACCGCTACGCCGTCGATGCCGCGTGGCGCGTGCCGCACTTCGAGAAGATGCTCTACGACAACGCGCAGCTCGCGCGCGCGTACACCGACGGATGGCTGCTCGCCGGCGACGCGAGCTACCGGCGCATCGCCGGCGAGACCTGCGAGTGGGCGCTCCGGGAGATGACCTCGCCCGAGGGCGCGTTCTACTCGGCGCTCGACGCGGACAGCGAGGGCGAGGAAGGCAAGTGCTACCTGTGGCGCGCGGAGGAGATCGAGGCGATCCTCGGCCCCGAGGAAGCCGCGTTCTTCGGCCGCGTCTTCCCGATCGCCGAGGAGGGCAACTTCGAGGAGCACGGCGCGCCGCACGGCCGCGGCCTCAACGTCCTGTACCGGGAGGCCGCGCGCCCGGAGCCCGGGA
>JBFZCA010000554.1:0-2571 GCA_041308205.1 Planctomycetota bacterium
GCGCCCGTCGTGCCGAGCTTGTGGATGACGACCGACGCGGCGGCGCCCGCGAGCTTGAGCGCCTCGCGCAGCGCGGCGCCGGCGGCGAGCGCGCAGGCGAGATTCGCGCTGACCGCGTCGCCCGCGCCGACGATGTCGATGGGCCCGCGGGCGGGCAGCGCCGGCACGTGCTCCACGCTGCCGTCGGGCGCGGCGCCGAGGAGCCCCTCCGGGCCGAGCGTCACGAACACGCGCGTCCCGCGGCTCCGGGCCAGGTCCGAGGCCAGGCCGCGGACCGAGGCGAGCCCTCCCGCGTCGGACAGGCCCGCGAGCTTCGCCAGCTCCGCGCGGTTCATCTTGAGACACACGGGCGGCCAGCCATCGAGGCCCCGGCGGCTGTCCGCCAGGATGAGCAGCTCCGGCCTCTCGCGCGCGATCCGGCCGATGCACTCCAGCACGCCCCGCGTCACGACGCCGGTGTCGGCCAGGTCGACCTGCTCGAGGATGACGAGTGCATCGATCTGCGCGGCCAGCGATTCGACGGCATCGCAGATCCGAGCCTCGAGCTCGGGCGGCGTGGGCGTCCAGTTCTTCGAGTCGAGGCGGTTGAGCTCGACGGGCGGCCGCCCCTCCTCGATGACGAGCGGCTTGCAGTACGTGAAGGTGCACCGCGCGGGCGTCCGGATGAAGCGATCGAGGTTCACGCCGCGCGTGCTCTCGAGCGCGCGCAGAAGCTCGAAGCCTTCCCCGTCCTCCCCGCAAAAACCCACGGCGTGAACCGCGCCGATGCCGAGCGCCTCGAGGTTGTTGAGGATCGTGCCGGCGCCGCCCGGCTGGCTCCGGACGCGCACGACGTTGTGGACGGGAAGGCCGGTCTCGAGCGAAGTCTCCTGCCGCGAAGGATCGATCTCGAGGTAGCGGTCGAGGCAGAAGTCGCCGACGAGCGCGACCCGCAGTGCGGCGTAGCGGTTCGTGATCGACAGGAAGCGCTCGCGCATCATGGCGCCGCCTCCGCGACGCCGCGCCCATCGAGCGCGGCAAGGAGATTGTGCGCGAACGCGACGTTGTCGCACTGAAGATAGCGCATGAGGGCGCCCATGCGCGAGAAGCTCTTGCAGAAGCGCAGGTAGTAGGCGGGGTTGTCCTTCGGCGGCTCGCCGCGCCGCCAGTCCCATCTCCCGCCGTCCTGGAGGTCGACGACGAAGATCGCGTGATCGCGGACGACAGGGCGTCCCTCGCCGATGCGGAGGTTGTTGACCGCGCTCAGGCTCTTCTCGAACACCTGGGGCGCCATCACGGCCGAGCCGACGGAGAGGACGACGCCGCCGTCGAGCCCCTCGACCGCGCGGCCGAAGCGCGCCGCATCGAGCCCGCCGGCGCGGCCGAGGACCGCGCCGTTGAACATGGGGTGATTCGTGATGATGTCGTAGCCGATGCCGGGGTGCGCCGTGGCGGGCACGCCCAGCCGGAAGGCGGCGGCCAGCAGCGACGTCCGCTTCCACGGGTGGCGCACTTCCTCGCGGCCCGCGCGGAGCCCGTGCGCCCGCATTGCGAGGAGCAGCTCCGCGCGCGCGGGCGCGAGCGGATGCGCCGGCTCGCGCCTCAAGGACGCTTCGAGCTCCTCGGGCGCGGGCAGCACGGCCCCATCCTCCTCGATGAACCGGCCGAGCGCCGCGCCCCAGCCCTCGCCGCGCAGCGCCCCCGCCATGAGGGCTATGTGGATGCTGCGGCCGGTCTCATCCCACGAACCGAACTTCCCGGCGGCGACGTTGCGCTCGACGCTCTCGGTCGAGCGGCCGAGGAACGCGTATTCCCAGTCGTGGATCGTGCCCGCGCCGTTCGTGGCCAGGTGCGTGACCCACCCCCCGGCGAGCAGCCTTTCGACGAGCGGGGCGGCGCCGTTCCGGACGAGGTGGGCGCCGTACATGAGAATGCAGCTCGCCGTGCGGGCCCTTGCCGCGCGCACGCGCTCGGCGCACAGGCGGACTTCGATGGCGAGCGCCGCGCTCACGGGCGGCGGCGGCGCGGCGGGGTCGGCGAGCACCGCCTCGATCCTGGAGAGGCTCTCGCGCTCGGCGAGCGGAAAGACGCGCAGCCGGTGCAGGTCGAGTGGAGGCGGCGGCGCTGGCCGCGCCGTGTCGCCGGTGTGTCCAGGATCCATAGGAAAGAATGATGGGGCGCGGCCGCGGGAATTGCAACGGCGGCGGGAGGCGCCGCGGCGTCCCCGCGCACGCGAGCGGTTCGGCAATATGTTTCCGTGTCCGCGCCGCCCGTGCGTGCTCGACGCGCCGGGGAACTTCGCGTGCTCCGTGCTGCATGTCGTGTGGGCGCTCATGAAAGGACTTCCCGGCGCCGAGTTCGCCGGCATCTTCGATCGGCTGCGGCCGTTCTGGGGGCTGCGAGAAGTGGAACTCCTCGGCGCCGTGCTTTATCATTATGCATGTGCCGAGGGGCGAAGCGACATGGCAGAAAGGCTCTGTGATGTGTTGCAGCCGCAGGAGGTTGTCATGACTGAACCTGAAGTTGTGCGAAAGCGTTTCTGGGAGGTATGGGCCGAAGAGGGGCGCGCCGAAGGCGAGGCACGCGGCGAGG
>JBFZCA010000555.1:0-2524 GCA_041308205.1 Planctomycetota bacterium
GACATACCGCTCCGAACCTCGCTTGAAAGTCTGAGCAACGCGCAGCTCGCGAAAGAAGACAACGGGCTCGTTCGATTGCCTGCCTCCCCGGAGCCCAAGGCCCCGCCGCCTTACGATCCGACGGTGAAGCGGGACATGAAGCGTCTCTCGGCTCCCGCAAAGCCCCTGACGGCTGCGGCCTCGGCGCCCGTTGCGAAACCGGAGACGAGGACCCCGGAGCAGCGGCTGGAGGTCGTCGAGAATTACCGCCTCGCGGCGCGCGGCGAGGAGGAGCTTGCGAAGTTCAAGAGAAGCGGCGCCGGTTCCGGCGAGCGCATGCTTGGCAATGTGGATTCGGTGAAGCTCGCCGATGTGAATGCGGACGGCGCCGTCGAGCTGTTCTTCGATCACGCGAAGAAGCCCGTTGCGAAGGAACGGCCGGCCTCGGCCGATGGCGCCCGGTGGGTGGAGGCGCAGGCCGCCCGCGAGAACAAGCCGGCCACGGTGCCGGGAGAGACTCCGCAGCTCGGCGATACCCCTCAGGTCGGCAAGGACTTGTATCAGGCCGCGCGGGCGAAGGGCAAGGACAAGAGCCTCGATTTCTCGAAGCTTACCTTGAACGGAATCAAGGCCGACGAGATCCAGGGCTGGAGCCTCGGCGTCACGGCCGACAAGTGGAGCTACGGCGTCACGGCCGACAAGATCAAGGGCTTCAACGGCTCCGTAGCATTCGATGCCCTTCCGCACGACTTCTACGGCTTCGAACCGGTCGATCGGGACGCGGGCGCCCCGATCCTGAAAGACTGCACGATTGCCGCGGGCAAACCCGCGGCGCCGTCGGGCCTCTTCCGGATCGGCGCCGAGCCGGTGCTGCGGGCTTATTCCTACTACCGGACGCTCGATGCGAACCTCGACCTGGGCAGCTTCACGGCGCGCCTCGTGCCGGTGCCGCCCCCGTCGGTCGATGGCGAAGGCCTGACCCAGGAGGAGTTCCGCGCCCGCCACGGCGTGAATCCGTTCGTCGACACGCGCATCGACCATTTCTCGACGTTCGGCATGGATGTGGATACCGCGTCCTACACCCGCACGCGCGACGCGCTCAGGACGGGCAAGCTGCCCGAGCCCAAGTCCGTGCGCGTCGAGGAGTTCGTCAACTACTTCCCCGAGGAGTATCGCGCCGACCCCGAGACCGTGTTCTCGGTGTTCTGCGAGGGCGGCCCCTCGCCGTTCGGCCCGGGTTTCGAGCTTCTCAAGATCGCCGTCAAGGCCAGGGAGCTCAGGCCGAACGAGCGCAAGAACGCCGTGCTCACGTTCGCGGTCGACGTGTCGGGCTCGATGGCCGCCTCCGCGAGCGGCCGGGCCGAGCTCGGAACCGGGCCGACGCGCCTCGCGCTGGTCGCGCACGCGCTCGGCACGCTTGTCGAGGCGCTCGGCGCGGATGACCGCGTGGGCATCGTCGCCTACAGCACGCATCCCGCGCTGATCCTGCCGCACACGCCGGTCAGGGAGCGGCGGCGCATCCTCGGCGCGATCGAGTCGCTCGCCCCGGCCGGCGCCACGAACATCGAGGCGGGCCTGGACCTCGCCTATCGCGTCGCCGACGAGGTCTTCGACGCCAAGGCGCTCAACCGCGTGATCCTGTGCTCGGACGGCGTCGCCAACCTCGGCGCGCGCGGCCCCGAGGAGATCCTGAAGAAGGCGACCGTGTTCGCGCGGCGCGGCATCTACCTCTCCGCGGTCGGCTTCGGCCAGGGCAAGTACAACGACGCGATGCTCGGGCAGCTCGCCGACAAGGGCAACGGCAACTACCGGCACGTCGACTCGCCCGCGGAGGCCGCGCGCATCTTCAACGAGGACCTCCCGAAGACGCTCGACGTCCTGGCGCAGGACGCCAAGATCCAGGTCGACTTCAATCCCGATGTCGTGAGCAACTACCGCCTCCTCGGCTACGAGAAGCGCGACATCAAGGACGAGGACTTCCGCAACGACAAGGTCGACGCGGGCGAGGTCGGCCCCGGCACGACCGTGACGGTGCTCTACGAGATCAAGCGGCGGACGAACCCGCAGGGCGACATCGGGAAGATCTACCTGCGGTATCGCGACACGGGCACGGGCCGCATCGAGGAGACCAATTACCCCCTGAGCGCGGGCGTGCTCGCCGTGAGCCTGCGCGACACGACCGACAGGTTCCGCTTCATCGCGGCCACGGCCGAGACGGCCGAGCTGCTCAGGGAAAGCTATTTCGCGCGCGACGGCTCGTTCGAGAAGGCGGCGGCGCTGCTCGCGCGCGCGAGCCCGGAGTTCAAGGCGCGGCCCGAGTGGGTCGAGCTGTCCGAGCTCGTGTCGCGCGCCTGGAGGCTGTCGGTCGAGCGCCTGGCGTCGCTCGCCTCGACGTTGTGAGATCGGATTGAGAGATGGAAGTGTACGAGGAGCGGGAGATAAGACCCCACGAGGAGAGTCTACCCATGACAAGGGCACTGCGTCTTGCGTTGATCACGGCAATCGTCCTGTGCGGCCGCACCGCGCCGTGCGCGGCCGGCGACCC
>JBFZCA010000556.1:0-7662 GCA_041308205.1 Planctomycetota bacterium
CGGCTCGTGTTCCAGATCTCCTGCGTGGCGATGGTCGCCGCCGCCCCGAAGTGCTGCTGGCGGACGCGCAGCCCCATCACGACCTCCTCGAGGGACGCGTTGCCGGCGCGCTCGCCCAGGCCGTTGATCGTGCACTCGATCTGCCGCGCGCCCGCCCGCACCGCGGCGAGCGAGTTCGCGACGGCCAGGCCGAGGTCGTTGTGGCAGTGGACGCTCAGCACCGCGCGGTCGAACGCGGGCACCCTGGCGAGCAGCATGCGAATGCGTTCGCCGAACTCATCCGGCATCGCGTAGCCGACCGTGTCGGGAATGTTGATCGTCCCGGCGCCGGCCTCGATCGCCGCCTCGACGACGCGGCACAGGAACTCGGGCTCGCTGCGCGAGGCGTCCTCGGGCGAGAACTCCACGTCGTCGGTGAAGCGCCGCGCGAGCGACACGCCCGCGACCGCGCCCTCGAGCACCTCGGCCTCGCTCTTCCTGAGCTTCTTCTCCATGTGGATCTTGCTCGTGGCCAGGAAGACGTGAATGCGGCGCCGCTCGGCCGCCTTGAGCGCCTCGGCGGCGCGTTCGATGTCCTGGGGCAACGCCCGGGCGAGGCCGCAGATGACCGGCCCGCGCACGCGCGCCGCGATCAGGCTGACCGCGTCGAAATCGCCCTGGCTCGCGATCGGGAACCCGCCCTCGATGACATCGACCTTGAGCTTGGCGAGTTGATGGGCGATGACCAGCTTCTCATCGACGTTCAAGCTCGCGCCGGGGCTCTGCTCCCCGTCCCGCAAGGTCGTGTCGAAGATCGTCACCTTGTCCATACGCATACCTCTTTCTGCAGTCGGCGCGGGCCTCGCCCCGCGCCCGCCGCAGGATTACCGGACCGCGGCGGGCGAGCGGCTCGCTCCGCGCGGGTCCGAAAAAAAAACCCGCCACTCGGGTGACGGGTGCATCTTCACGGCGTGACGAAAGGGCCTTAAAGATCTCCGCCACCTGCGGAGCCGCCTACACCGACAATCGCGAGGTGTAGGACGACGGTGCTAAGGCCCAGTCCGAGCGTGGTATGTCCGTAGGCCGCATAGGCGGCCCCGAGCGCACGGATGTGCATACCGGCACGTCTGCTCACGGACATGACTCCACAAACGTAACCATCGATTCTAACAATCTTATATCGGGGTGTCAAGGCCCGTTATTGAGGCCTTTGACGCCGTTCACGCGATCCGGACGGCCCGCTCCTCGGCCTCGAGGGCCAGTTCGATCGCCAGGAACGCGTGGCGCTGCGGCATGGCCCGCTCCGTGCGCTCCAGGCAGTCGAGGATCAGCTCCCCGAAGAACGGGAAGCCCACCCGGCCGTGGACGGGCTCGTGGCGCTCGCCGGCGCCATCCACGATGTACACGTGGTCGCCCTCGGGGTCGCGAGCCACATCGAGGTACTTCCGGAGCTCGATGTATCCGTCCGTGCCCAGGATGAACGTGCGCCCGTCGCCCCAGGCGCCCAGGCCGCCGGGCGTGAACCAGTCGACGCGGAAGTAGAACGTGGCGCCGTTGTCGGCCAGCAGCGCCGCGTCGCCGAAGTCCTCGAACTCGGGGTGCCGGCCGTGGCGGTAGTTCGCGACCTTGCTGTGGAGGACCTCGGCGCCGGCCGCGCCGCTGTAGTGGAGGAACTGCTCGATCTGGTGGCTGCCGATGTCGACGAGTATGCCGCCGTACTTCTCCTTCCGGAAGAACCACTCCGGCCGCGAGGGCTCGTTGAGCCGATGCGGTCCGAGGCCGATCACCTGGAGGACCCGGCCGATGGCGCCGTCCTGAATGAGCCGCCCCGCGTGCACCGCGGCCTCCACGTGGAGGCGCTCCGCGTAGTACACCGCGAACTTGCGGCCCGTCGCCGCGACCGCGGCGCGCGCGGCCTCGAGCTGCGCGCGCGACGTGAGCGGCGGCTTGTCCGCGAAGTAGTCCTTGCCGTGCGCCATCGCCCGCAGCCCGAGCGGGCCGCGATCGCAGGGCACGGCGGCGCTCGCGATCAGCGCGACCGCGGGGTCCTCGAGCACCTCGTCCTCGGTGCGGGCCGCCTTGACGCCCGGGTATTTCTGCATGAACTGCTCGACCTTGGCCGGGTCCGGATCGTACACCCACGCGAGCTCCGCGCCCGCCTCGACCAGGCCGTTGCACATGCCGTAGATGTGCCCATGGTCGAGGCCCACGGCCGCGATCCGGAACTCGCCCTTGCCGCACACCGCGCGGGCCGCGCCCGTCGGCGCGTAGTTCATGCCGTCGTGCTTCTGCATCGTGCGCTCCCGGCGTTCAACGCCCGAAATCGCGGCCGAGCGTGATCTCGTCCGTGCCGAAGTTCTCCAGGCTCTTCTTCTTCTCGTGGAAACGCCGCGCGTGCGCCATGATGCCCGCGCGCGTGTAGAACGGATCCTGGGACGCGAGCGGCAGCGCGACCGGACGGCCCAGGCAGGCCGACTGGTACACCGCCGAGATCAGCTCGATTGCGCGGCGGCCCTGGGCGCCGTCCACCCACAGCGCCTCGCGCCCCTCGACGGCGGCCACGAAGTTGGCGACCTGGCCGTCGTGGCCCTCCAGGGACAGCGCGGGCACGCGGTCGCGGAACGCCTGTATCTCCGCGGCGAGCGCCGGATCGTCGTCGGGGAATCCGTTCTCCCGCTGCCGCGACGCCTTCACGCGCCACGGCAGGCCCACCGCGGCGCGCTCGCCCTGGAAGACGAGCTGCTGCTCCTCGCCGTGGTGAACGAGCGACGCCGTCAACTGCCCCACCGCGCCGTGCGGATACAGAAGCACGGCGCTCGCGAAGTCCTCGACCTCCGAGTTGTCGTGGCACAGATTCAGGCAGACGGCGTGCACCTCCGACGGCGCGCCTGCGAGCCAGAGGAAGAGGTCGACGTGGTGGACGGCGTGGTTCATGGTGCAGCCGCCGCCCTCGCGCTCCCACGTGCCGCGCCACCAGAGATCGTAGTAGCTGCCGCCGCGCCACCAGAACGAGTCCGCCCGGGCGTGGAGCAGCCTGCCGATGAGCCCCGCCTCGAGGACGCGCTTGAGCTTCACCATGGGCGTGGTGAAACGGTTCTGGGCGACGACGGACAGGACGGCGCCGCTCTCGGCGGCGGCCGCGAGCATGCCGTCGCACTCCTCGATGCTCACGGCCATGGGTTTCTCGACCAGGACGTGGACGCCCGCGCGCAGCAGCGCGATCGCCGCGGCGGCGTGCTCGAAGGGCGGCAGGCACACGGAGGCCGCGTCGCATCCCCCCGCCGCGAGCAATTCGTCGCAGCTCTTGAAGACCGCGGCATCGAGACCGTGCTTGGCGGCCTTCGCGCGGGCCTTCTCGGGGTACAGATCGACGACGGCGGCGATCTTGCACGCGGCCCCGCATCGCGCGTACGCCTGGATGTGGGTGTCGGCGATGGCGCCGGCCCCGATGATCGCGATCCTGTGCACGTCTACCTCCCGCGCGGGACTACGACGCCCGCGCCGCCTGCGCGAGCGCGCGAATGTTGTCCGCCGGCGTTCCGGGCGACGTCCCCCCGCCCGCCGAGAGAATCACGCCGCCCCGGCCGCGGTGAGCCCGCAGGCACTCCCGCGCCGTCGCGGCGACCAGTTCGGGATCGCCCCTGGCCAGCACTTCGAGCGGCGGCACGTTGCCCACGAGGCAGAGCGACGGCCCCACGAGCTCCCGCACCTTGGCCATGGGCTGGAGGTGCGTGAAGTTGAAGAGCTGGATGCCGAGGTCGGGCAGGAACCTGTACGACGCCGGGTTGTTCGTGTCGTTGTGGAACATCTTGACGGCGCCGGGGAAGGCATCGAACACCGTCTTGAGATAGGGATGCGCGAACTCCTGGTAATCCTCGGGAGAGAGGAAGCCGGCGATGTCGTCAAGCACCAGGATGCCGCGGGTCTCCGAGAGGACCTCGGCCTGCGCCTCGAGCCACGTCCGGACGACCGTCGTCGTGACGGCGAGGAGGGCGTGCGCCGCGGCGCCGTCGAGCTTCAGGCCGAGCAGGAAATTGGTCACGCCCATGAGGTGGGCCGCGAGCGTCAGCGGCCCGCGCGCCGCCACCATGGGGATCACGTGGCCCGCGTCCCTGACGCGCGGCTCGACGTGGCGGTAGAAGGCGAGGATGAGCGGCATCAAGCCGTCCGTGCGAGGATCGGGCGTCGGGAGGCCGCGTGCGGCATCGAGGTCCGCGAAGGCGGGGCGCACGGCCGGCGTTTTGCCGGCGCTGAAGCTCACCCTGCAGCCGAACCCGCTCGGCTCGGCCGCCATGCCCATCTCGGCCCAGAAGCCCGGCAGGAAGATGACGTCGGGGAAGGCGGCTTCGATCGCGAGGTTGCTCCGGAGCCAGACGTCGGGCAGCGTCATGTAGTCGACGGTGGAGACGCCGGCGTACCCGGGAATCCACGGGCTGTCGACGATCAGGGCGACGGGCGTCTCCGCGAAGTCCTCGCCGCGCGCGCAGCGCGCGATAATGTCCCACTGCGTTCGGTTCATGGGTGCTCCGCCTGCGGATTGTACTCCGGCGGCAGGCGCGGGGCAATCGCGCGCGCGGGACCGCAGACACGAATCGAGCTCGGAGCACGACACGAGGAAGGAAGGACGATGCCGCGAAGACTCGAAGACACCAAACATCAGCGGTACACCACCACGCACTTGGGACGCACCGAAAGCCCTTCGTGTCTTCGTGCCTTCGTGGCTATTTCGTCTTCCATACGCGCGGCTGCCCGCCGCGTCCCCCGACGACGGCGGGCCTGACCGTACGCCGAACGCAGCGCGCCCTGTGCGGCTCGGTGCCGAGGACCTGGTTCCCGCAGACGTGCTACGAGCGCTTCCCGAGATGCCTGTCCGCGAACTCCAGGTACCGCTCCCAGTCGTACGCCGTGACGTCGTGGCCGCCCCTTCGAATGTGGTACCCGATCGCCCCCTGGACGGGCGTGTCGAGCGCCGGCATATCCCCGCTCGGCAGGCCCTCGGTGCCGAGCAGGCGGTAGACGGGATCGGCGCCCTTCGCGGCGAGGAACTCGCCCCGCGGGTCGGCCCACTGGTCCTTCTCGGCGCTCGCCACGTAGACGGGACGCGGCGCGATCAGCGCGATGAGCTGGTGCTGATCGACCGGACAGAGCGCCTCGCAGCCGTTGTACTTCGTGAAGTTCGCGCAGAACCAGTGCGGGAAGGCGGTGTTGATGCGGGCGACGGTTTCGCCGAACGCCCGGCGGCTGAGCGCCGCGCCGCCGCACCCCGAGTCGTTCGAGATCACGAGCGCGAAGCGTTCGTCCTGGGCGCCGGCCCAGAGCGCCGTCTTGCCGAGGCGCGAGTGCCCGAGCACCGCGACCCGGGCCCCGTCGACGTCCTTGTCGGTCAGAAGATACTCGAGCGCCCGGCTCAGGCCCCACGCCCATGCGCCGATCGAGCCCCACTCGCCGGGCTCGGGCCGCGCCTGCCCCTCCCGGTAGAAGAGCGGGTGGACGCCGTTCTTGAAGCCATCATCGAAGTCGGGGTCGACATCGCCGTAGTACACCGTGGCCACGCCGTAGCCGCGGCTCAGGATCATCTCGACCGGCCAGCGCGACGCCGCCGTGCCGCGCGATGCCTCGACCGCGGTCGCGGCGGCGGAACCCTCGCCCCGCGTCCACACGGTTGCGAGCTTGATCCCCGGGTCGGCGTGCACGGTGTGGTTGCCGCCGAAGTTCATGCCCAGGAACACCGGGACGGGCTTCGCCGCGGCATTCGGAAGGTAGACGAGCAGGTCCATGCCCGGGCCCTCCGCGCCGGCGGTGAGGCGCACGCGCACCTGCCTGCGCGTCGCGACGCCGCCCAGCGCGCGCACATCGTCATCGAAGGCCTGAAACGTCATCGCGGCCGGCCGGCCGGCCGGCGTCTTCCCGTAGACGTGCGTCTCGAAGAGCTTGAGGATCTCGGGCCGCCTGACGGCACGCCACTCCTCGGCGCTAGCCACAACCTTCCCGCTCTCCGTCTTCAACGGATCGGGCAGCGTGTAGGCCGGCACCTTGCTCTCGTCGTAGTTGACGGGAGGCGCCTCCTGCGCGCACGGCGCGAGAGCGCACAGCGCGACGAGCATGCCGCATGCCGCGATCATTCTGAGGGTTCCGTCCCATCGTGTCCTTGTGCATGCCATGGTTCTCTCCTCCGCCCGCATGCGCGCGGGCGTCAGTGCCACGCGTGTCCCATGACGGCGGCACGAAACCGTTCCATGTCGCCGAGCGAGTCCTGGAGGTACGCGTGCACGCGCTCGTCGTCGATGTCCCAGTAGAGGTGGACGAGACGGTTGCGGAAGCGCGCCATGCCCCGGAGCGGCTCCTCCAGACCGGCGGGAATGATCCCGCGCTCGGCGAGGATGGTGAAGCCTTCGGCATTGTCCTTCGGAAACCGGAAGCTCTCCGAGGCGATGATGTGATTCGCGATATCGATGCAGCATTCGATGCCGACGACGAAGTGGTACTTCGCGTTGCCGATCTTGTGGGCGTCGGCGAGGAACTCGTTCCGGGCAAAGGCCGCCAGGCCCTTGAGCACCGCGATGAATCCCGCGAGGTTGGCGAGCATCTGATCCAGCTTGGGCTTGTCCACCATCAGTGCGTCCTCCCGCCGGCGCCGCCGCGAAGCCTCAGCTCGTGCATGTGGCGGAACACGTCCTTGTAGTCATGGTAGCGCGCCAGGAGATCGCGCTCCAGCCCGACGCGCCGGACATCGTCTCCCGAGAACAGCCGCGCCCCTTCCTCGACGGCGCGGCCGCGCGCCTCGAGCGGCGCGTCGCTCAGATCGCGCAGGTCGACCTCCACGCCCGCGGCCTGCGAGAGCACGTCCGCAAGATGCATCTCCTCGCGAAACGGCAGCGGGGCCGGCGCCGCGGACAGGTCGCGGAAGTAGCCCACATCGCAGTCGCTGTCCGGCCGCGGGCGGCCCGCGATGCGGCTGCCGAACGCGTAGGCGGCCAGGACGCCCGTGCCCTCGAACACGGCCGCGGCGCGCGTGAGCTTCTCGATCAACTGCGTGTCCGCCATACCGGCCTACGTTAGCAGCGGCGCCCGCCGAAAGCAAGGCGGCCGATCCGGCGCGGCCGCGCCTTGAGATCGCCGGGAGCGCAGCGTAGACTTGAGTCGACGCTCGGCGAGACCCTCGGGACGCAGCCTCCGCAATGGACACGAAGAACGTTCCTCGCACGCCGGTACCGCTCCTCCTCCGCGTCAACGAGGAGGGCGTCGAGCGGCTCGTCGCCTACACGGGCCAGGACCCGTTCTGGATCGGACGAGCCGACGAATGCCAGGTTGTGCTGCGGGACAACAGAGCCTCGCGCCGCCACGCGCAGATCGTCCGCGATGCGCAGGGCGTGTCCATCGTCGACAAGGGCTCGACCAACGGCACGCGCCTCAACGGCGCGCGCATCGAGCGCGCGGCGCTCGGCATCGGCGACACGATCGAGATCGGCGATGCGCGCATCGTGGCGAGCCTTCCCGCGGCGGCGCCGCCGCCGCCGCCGGCGCATCGCGAAACGGCCGCCGTGCCGGCGCCATCCGTTCAGCGCGCGGCGCCGCCTCTCCGGCATCGCCCCAAGTCGAGGCTTCGAATAGCGCTCGCGGCATCCGCGTGCGCCGCGCTGCTCGCGGGCGCGGCGTGGTTCGCATGGACCTCGGCGCCCGCCC
>JBFZCA010000557.1:0-3497 GCA_041308205.1 Planctomycetota bacterium
TGGCGGCGCGTCTCGCGCGGGATGCGCGCACGCCGTCCCTTGCCGCGAGCCTGGCCGAGCTCGATGCGCTGGCCGCGCGGGCGGCCGGCGGGGGAGGCGGCGCAGCGGCGAAGGACGTATACCTCGCCGTGCGGCGCGTCAAGCGCGCCATCATGTTCTCGAACCCGGCCGTCGACTTCTCGCAGATCCTGTGCATCGACCAGCCCCTGCCGCAGGGCTCGGAATCGAGCCACGAGGCCGTGCACCGCCTGGGCATGATGGCCGTGCCGGGCGGGCGGCTGCTCATCGTCGATGCGCACGATCCGGCCGGCCCCGTCCGCCGCCTGGCGCCCGAGACGCCCGCGAGCTTCTGGCGCCCCGACCTGTCGTTCGACGCGACGCGCGTTCTTTTCTGCTGCAAGCCGCAGGACGAGAAGAGCTTCCACCTCTACGAGATCGGCCTCGACGGGAGCGGCCTCACGCAGCTCACGAACGGCCCGTACGACGACATCGACCCGATCTATTTGCCCGGCGGCGGCATCATCTTCACGACGACCCGCGGGAACACGTACGTGCGCTGCGGGCCGTACATCTACTCCTACGCGCTCGCGCGCTGCGATGCGGACGGCCGCAACGTGCGCCTCCTGAGCGCGAACAGCGAGCCCGACTTCGTGCCGGCGCTGCGTCGCGACGGTTGCATCGTCTACTCGCGTTGGGAATACTCCGACAAGGACCAGAATCGCGTCCAGAGCCTCTGGACGACGCACCAGGACGGCACGCAGACGGCCGTCCTGTGGGGCAACCAGAGCGTGTGGCCGGACCACCCGGCCGAGCCGCGCCCGATGCCCGCAAGCGGAAGGATCATGTTCGCGGCCGTGGGGCACCACGACTGGTTCCACGGAACGATCGGCATCATCGATCCGGACAAGGGCGCGAATTTCCCGCACGGTCTCACCCGTGTCACCTTCGATCTTCCGTGGGCGGAAGTCGGCAGCTCGCCGGCCGACAGGGCCGAGGCGCCGGACTACCACTCGTCGGGGCGCTTCACCGGATACCTGGGCGCGTATCCGCTCTCGGAGGAGGATTTCCTCGTGTCGGCGCGCGGCGCGGGGGACAAGTTCCGCATCTACCTCATGGACGTGCACGGGAACCGCGAGCTCGTGTTCGAGGGCGAGCACCACGCGTGGTACGCGATGCCGGTCGAGCCGCGTCCCGTGCCGCCGCGGCAGCCCGATCTCACGGCGCGGCCGGGCGCCGGCGAGGAGCGCGGCCCGGCGCGGACGGGCGTCTTCTTCAACAACGATGTCTACGAGGGCGTGCCCGAGCTGCCGCGCGGAAGCGTCGCCTACCTGCGCGTCTTCCAGCAGGACGCGAAGACGTACTCCACCTGGCACAAGATCTTCGCGTACTCGGGGCCGGCGGTGTCGGCCGTGCAGACCGAGGCCGTCAAGCGCATCGTCACGACCGTCCCGGTCGAGAAGGACGGCTCGGTGCACTTCGAAGCGCCGGCCGGCCGCGCGCTCTTCTTCCAGCTTCTCGATGCGCGGCAGCGCGCGGTGCACACCATGCGCTCGTTCACCAACATCCTCCCGGGCGAGCATCGCGGCTGCAGCGGCTGCCACGAGCTCCGGAACGCGGCGCCGATCAACCGGCCGGGACTCGCGTTCCAGCGGGCGCCCACTCCGCTGGTGCCGCCGCCGTGGGGCCCGGAGAGCATCGGCTACGAGCGGTTCGTCCAGCCCGTGCTCGAACGGCACTGCGGCCGGTGCCACCAGGGCGATGGCGAGGCGCGGCGGACGCTCGATCTGACGCTCCGCCCCGCGGAGGGCGCCTTCGCGCTCTTCAAGGAGCCGTACCTGACGCTCATCGGCGGTGCGGCGTGGCCGGAGCCGGTGCCGGGGCCGGAACGGCCGGGCTACGGCATCGCCGGCGCGATCCCCGTCTACGGCCTGCGCCCCGAGGATGTGTATCCGAACGATCCGCCGACCGATGGGCCCTCGACGATCCACCGGACCCTGCGGCCGTTGCGATACCTGTCGGCGCGCAGCGCGCTCATCGAGCGCGCGAGCAGCGGCGCGCACCACGGCATCGCGGTCGAGGGAGTCGAGCTTCTCCGGCTGATCGCCTGGGTGGATGCCAACTGCCCGTTCCTGGGAGAGGAAGAGATCCGCGCCATGCCGGATCCCGAGTTCGGAGGCATCGAGGCGCTGCCGGTCCGCCCGCGCCTCGCGAGCGCGCCGGTCGTCGAGCGGCCGTGAAGGAGGGGAGTGCATTCGACCTGTTGCACGACCCGGGGATGTATGCTAACATACAGCATATGAAACGCACGACCATCTTCATCGAGGAATCCGTCGAGAAGGATTTGCAGGCGCTCGCACGGCGGGAGCGCCGGACCGCCTCTGCGTTGATACGTGAGGCGCTCGCGCGCTACGTCGGTGACGAGAAGCGCAGGACGGGAGGTTCGTTGCGCATCATCGGCATGGGGAGAAGCGGGCATCGCGATACGGCCGAGAAACACGAGGAGCTGCTCTGGTCCGGCCTGGAGCCGCATGCGGACGAGGGCACGGAGCCCGAACGGCTTCTCAAGCAAGGCGAGAAACGGCGGGCGCGCGGGCGCACCGCGCGCGGGCGGGCCTGACGAGGAGACGCCATGCCGCTGCTGCTCGACACCGGTTTCATCTACGCGCTTGCCGACAGGGACGATGCGTGGCACGAGCGCGCGCGGGAGTACTTCGAGCGCGTCCGGGAGGTGTGCGTGGTTCCCGCTCCCGTTATCCCGGAGGTTGCATACCTCGTTCGGCAGCGTCTGGGACCGGACCGTGAACGGCGGTTCATTGCATCGCTTGCGCATGGCGAACTGGATGTGGAGGCGATCGGTCTCGCGGATTACCGCCGCTGCCTGGCGCTGATGCAGCAGTACGGCGAGATCGGGTTCGTCGATGCGTCCGTCGTCGCCGTGGCGGAGCGCCTGCGCCTGCGCGTGATCGCCACGACGGACCGGCGGCATTTCCGTCGCATCAAGCCTTCCCACGCCGCGGCGTTCGAGCTCGTGCCGTAGCGCGCCGCTGCCTGTAGGCGGATGCGGCCCGCCGGCTCGCGCGTAGGACCGTTGCCCTCGATTGCCCGCATCGCCCCCCGCTGATACAATCGATACCGTGGCTGGGGTGTGGGCGGGAGAGGGTCTTCACACGCGGATCGTTCGAATTCGAGAGGAACACTCCATGCGCGCGGGAAGCGGCGGCGGAATGCCGGTCGTTGTGTGCATGCGGCTCTGGTTCGTGCTGTTGTTCGTTGCCGGTCACGGATGCGATTCGGGAGGCGGATCCTCGACGCCGCCGCCGCCCCCGGATTCCGGCGGGTCGGGCTGGATCACCCTGACCGCGCCGACGTCCGGGAGCGCGTACTGGACGGACGGCTGGACGGTGACGCTGGGGGGAGAAGCCTTCATCGATGCCTGGAGCTACTCGGGAGCGGTCGCGCCTTCGGTCCTCTGGACGAATGCGCAGGCCGGCGTCTCC
>JBFZCA010000558.1:0-19980 GCA_041308205.1 Planctomycetota bacterium
GCCGATCTCGAAGGCCGCCTCGCCGGGGACGACGCCTTCGCCCGCGATCCCGGCCGCGGCGCCCTCGCCCGGAAGGCCGCGGCGATCGCCGATCTCTGCCGGAAGGACAAGGCCCTGCTCCTCCTCGATGCCGGAAACGCCTTCTTCGGCCCCGAGAGCCTCCCGAGCGGAGGGAAGGCAGTCGCCGCCGCCTACGGAGCGATGGGCTACGACGCCGTGAACCTCTCCTGGCGCGACTTCCGCCTTGGCAAGGAGCGCACCCTGGCGCTCGAGGGGGAGTGCCCGTTCCCCGTCATCACGACGAACATCGCCGACGAGGCGGGCGGGAAGCTCCTCGGCCGCCCTTACGCCGTGCTCCGGGCGGGGGACAGGAAAATCGCCGTCCTGGGCGCGACGGAGCCGCCGCCGGCGAAGGATGATCTGCCGCATCTCACCGGGCAGCTCGCGGGCATCCGCTTCCTCCCGCCGGGCGATGCGGTCGCGGAGTGGCTCCCGAAGGCCAGGGCCGAGTCGGACGCCGCGGTCCTCCTCTTCTACGGCTCGGCGGGAGTCGCCCGGGAGCTGTCGAAGCGGTTCGGCGCGAACCTCGCCGTCGTGCTCGTCGGCGGGGCGCCGCCGGAGCACCTGCCGCGGGACGCGGCGATCGCGGCGGCCTTCGGCTCTGCCCTGGCCCGCGTGCGACTCGAGCGGCTTGGCGCGGCGCCCGTCGTTGAGCGCGTCGAGGTCCCCGGCTCGCTCGAGCCCGATCCGGAGGTGGCGAAGCTCGTCGCCCCCTCGCCAGCTCCGGGACCCGGAGGACCACCACCGGCCGTCGCGCCGCAGCCCCCGGCGTCCCTCCCGCCAGCCCTCGAGCCGGGCCGCGTCGTCCGGTTGGGCCGGACCGTCTCGAACCGCGCCGCGACGCTCATCCTGCACTCGGAGGTCCTCGACGGCTCCTACGGGAGGATCGCGGCACCGGAGGGCCGGCGGTTCCTCATCCTCGACGCGGAGTGGGAGAACATCATGCCGGCGGCCTTCGTCGAGGAGCGCCAGGTGCCTGTCCAGTATCAAATTCCGAACGTCAGCGACCACCTCTACATTCTCGTCGACGGCCGCCGCCTGGCCCGCCTCAGGCCCGACGCCGGGAACATCCCGGGCCACCTGCCACCTGCGCTCACCCTCGTCTACCGCGGAGACCGACTGCGGCGGAACATCCTCTTCGAGGTGCCCGCCGAGGGGGCGCGCTCCCTGGAGTTGAGGTTCTATGACTATGCCAACGGCCACATCGCGACGCCGCTGCTCGCCACCGCCGGCGCGCCTGCCGCGGAGAAGCCGGTCTTCCCGCTCCGACGGAACGAGATCCTCGAGCTGGGAGTCTTCGGGATCCGGAAGGCCGACGAGATGGGCGGGAGGCGCGCCCCCGAGGGCATGAAGATCCTCGCCGTGGAGTTCCGCGGCCGGAGCCTCATCGAGCTCAACGCCGACGCCTCCGCTTTCGACCCCCTCGCGAAGAATGACCGGAAGATCAAGGTCGGCACCGTGGCGGACTGGAAAGAGTCGCAGCAGTACCTCCAACTCGTGGCCGACGGGGAGTACGCCCGCGGCCCCGAGAAGGAGTCCTCCCTCGATCCCGAGCCGAGGTTCCTGCCCGATGTGCTCACCGGCGGGGAGGTGGTGTTCCTCGCGCCGACCGACGCGGCGTCTCTCGAGCTGCGCTGCGACTTCCCCAACACGACCGGCGCCGACGAGGAGGAGGCAAGTCGGCCGACGGCGCTGGTGTTCCCTCTGGAGGGAAAGCGGCCCGCGCCGCCCGAGCGGACCGCCATCGCGTCGGCAGTCGATGAGATGTTCAAGGTGGACGTCTGGGGCCAAGCAGTCTCCGACGAGTTCGCCGGCGAGAAGGCCGCCGGGAGGAAGAAGTTCCTCCTGCTCGACGTCACCGTCTCCAATACCGGCGAAACCGGCGAGTGGTTCCAGGTGACAAAGCAGCTTGAGTACGTCACCGCGCAAGGAGAGCCGGTGCCGGTGGATCCGATCCGGGCGACGAAAGGGCCGCACCCGGCGGGCTCGATCGTGTGGGTGCCGGGCGAGGAGCGGCGCACCTTCCAGATCGCCTACCAGATCGACCGCACGGAAGTCCGGCCGCGTCTCCTGTTCACGAGCGCGACGGCGGCGCAGACGCTGGAGCTGAAGAAAATACCCGAAGAAGCAGGCGGTCCTGCGTCCTCTGAGCCGAAGGCTCCGCCCGTCGCCGGGAAGGCAGCTCCCGCGCCGCCGGCCCCCGCGGCACCCGCCGGTCGCAGGCCCGGCCTCGTCAAGACCGAGGAGGACGACGCCGGCGAGGAGAAGGATACCGAGGAGGAGGTATCCGGGGCCGAAAAAGAGGCCGGCGAAATGGCCGAGGAGAAGTCCGAGGACCCCGAAGAGGAGTCCCCGGAAGAGACCCCGGACGAGACCCCGGACGAAACCGCGGAAGAGATCGCGGAAGAGACCGCGGGGAAGAAAGCCGCCGCGAAGGCCCCGGCCAAGAAGGCCGCCTCCGAGGATCGCCGGGGTCCGGCGAAGGGCGCGAAGAGAACCCCGGGGGAGCCGCCGTCGCGCGAGCCGGCGGCGGCGCAGGGGGATCTCGCCGCGGGCCTCCCCATCCGCGTGCCCGCCCGGCAGGACCGGACTCCCTTGGGCCTTGCGGGGGTCGGCCTGACGGCGGAGGATGTGAACCGGACGATCGACCGCGCCGCCCGCTTCCTCTGGGACCTCGTCAAGAAGGAGCGCAAGGGGAGGCCGACTGCCGAAGGGAGGGAGATCGCAGAGGCGGAGGTCCTCATCCTCCTCGCTCTGGTCCATGCGGACGGCGCGAAGAAGTTCCCCGACTTCGACAAGGGGCTCCGGAGCTTCATCGAGGCGGAGAATCTGGCCCGACTGCAAGAGCCCCACATGAGCGTGTACCAGGGGGGCCTCTTCTGCATGCTCCTCGATAGCTACGGGAACAAGGATTACTACCCGAAGCTCCGGCAAATGGCCCGCGTTCTCGTCGAGTCCCAGGGGCCCGGGGGATCCTGGAGCTATGGTCTGCAGCCCCTGGACGAGGAGGTTCTCCTGGAGGCGGCCGAAGAGCCGAAGGGGCCCTGGAAACGCGTGACTCCCCGGGAGAACAGCGACGACGGGGACAACTCGAACACTCAGTACGCGCTCCTGGGACTCCACTCCGCCGCGCGCAAGGGCGTCCCGATCCCGGAGGAAGTATGGAGGCGTAACCTCGACAACCAGCGCAAGCGCCAGGATCGCACCGGGGGTTGGGCCTACAACGATCCCGAGGGTCCTTACGGCAGCATGAGCTGCGCCGGGATCTGCGCCATCGCCATCGATCGCTTCCATCTTGGAGCGAAGGACCCGGCCGACGACGAGGGAATCGAGAAGGGGCTGGGCTGGCTGGATCGCTACTTCCGGGTGGACGAGAATCCCAACGCCACCGGCTGGACCTATTACTACGTGTATTCGGTGGAGCGGGTGGGGAGGATCCTCGACGTCGATTTCATCGGCGAGCACGAATGGTACCCCCTCGGGGCCCGGCACCTCGTCGACGCCCAGGAGAAGGACGGAAGCTGGTTGGAGGACGATGATTCGATGGAGGGGAAGGCCGTGGGAACGAGCTTCGGCCTCCTCTTCCTCACGCGGGCCACGGAACCGCTATCCTACGAGAAGCCGAAGCCTCCCCCGCCGATGCTCGGCGGAAGCGGCATCCTCCGGACGACGGTCCCTGCCGTCGAGGGCCGGAGTCTCTACCTTATCCTCGATGCCTCGGGCAGCATGATGGAGGAGATGACGGGGCGCCGGAAGTTCGACATCGCTCGCGACGCCGTGGCAGAGGTCGTCACGGGCTTGCCGCCGTCGGCCCGGATCGGCCTGCGGGTTTTCGGCCACACGAAGGCCGCCATCGAGGAAGGAGCCGACGAGGACACGGCCTTCGAGGTTCCCCTGGGCCCCCTCGACCGTGAGGCGTTCCTCGCCAAGCTCAGGTCGCTCCGCCCGCGGGGCAAGACTCCCCTGGCCCTCAGCATGGAGAAGGCCGCCGAGGACATCTCGTCCTCGGGGGAGCACGGGAAGGTCACGGTGATCCTCCTGACCGACGGGAAGGAGGATTCCCTACCCCGGCGCGATCCCCTGAAGGCCGCCGAGGCACTGGGCACGCTGGAGAACGTGCGGCTGGAGGTGGTGGGCTTCGACATCGGCCGCGACGACTGGGCGAAGGAACTCGCGGGCATCGCCCGTCAGGCGCAAGGCCGCTACTGGCCGGCCGGGCGGGCCGCGGATCTCCGCAGGGAGATGCGTTCCCTCGTCCTCGCGATCCCTGCGGAGTTCGTCGTCCTCGACCGGGAGCGCCGGGCCATCGCCTCGGGCTCCTTCGGCGAGTCCCGGACGCTTCCGCCAGGGGAGTATATACTCCAGGCGCCGGTGGCGGCGAGGCTCTTCGAGCAGCCGTTCTCGATCCGCCCGGACGCGACGACAGTCGTCGCCTACGACCCCTCGAAGTTGACGGAGGGAAAGGAGACCCCTGAGGGCCCCGCGGTGAAGATTGAGGCGGCCGCGGGCAAGTCTCAAACGACGCCGCCGAAGGCCGACGCTCCGCCGGAGAAAGAGGCGCCGACGAGGAAGTTCTGCACGGACTGCGGCGCCGTCATCAAGCCCGGGGTGAAGTTCTGCACAGGCTGCGGCCAGAAGCTGAACTGACGTGCGGTAAAGAGACTCAGCCGAGTGCGAAGTCCGACGCTGGCGGGTTGTTGCGGGAACGGTAGCGATCAGGTTTTGGCCGAGGGATTGGCGTGGCGGGTGCTGCCGAGGCGATGCGGCGGCCGTCAAGGAGCGCGAATCGGGGAGTCAGGACATACCGGTGGCGCCCGGTGACGAACCGATGGCGGTGGCATCCTGGTACGCTATGCCGCTGCGCAGCAGTAGTACCGCAGCAGCCCGCCAAGCCGTTCGCGCGTGATGATTCCGCCGTCGCGTCGTCCGACCTCTTTGCCGCGGGGCTCGTCCCTCCGCGCGCCGGCCGCACGCGCTCGCGATAGACGCCGGGCGCGACGAGGACCCGCTCGCCTGGCGCAAGCGTCGCCGCGGCCTTCGAAATAGTCTTCCACGGCTTCTCGGACGTGCCCGCGTTGTCGTCGGAAGCAGCCGCGCTCGCGCCGTCGATGTAGTAGGTGCGCGTGAATTCGCACGGCTGCTCCCACGTCTTGAACTCGCTCCCATCGGGCAGAAGTACCGGCGGGTCGAGGCTGCGGAGCGTTGCCTCGCCGCATGCGGCGGCGAGTGCCATGAGCGCTATCGCTGACAGAGCCTCGCTCGCGACTCGTCGGGAAGTGGGCATGGTTCGTACCTCCTTTGCCGGCTCTAGTATCGTCGCATGCCTGGTGTGCGCGTTGCACTGCGTTGACCTTGACGCCTGGACGCGGATACCATCTACTCTCGTGAATACCAAACCGAACCCACTGCCGTTGCTCGCCGTTGCGATCTTCGCGACGGCCGTGTCGTCTCCCTGCGCGGCCGCCGAGAAGCTTGCCCTCGATCGTGCCGCCATCGTCGTTGAGGACGCGCAGCCCTCGTACCTGCAGCACGCGGTCGCGGAGCTTGCCGACTACTTGAAGTACGCGACCGGCGCCGAGGTCAGTGTCGGCGGCGCGGCGTTGCCGAACGCGCGCGCGCTGATCGCGGTCGGCCCCGAGGCCGGGCGGCGCGTCATGGGGGAGGCGCTTCGTCTCGAGGGGCTCGGAGAAGAGGGCTACGTGCTCAAGAGTATGCGGCGCGAAGGCGCGGCATGCGTCGCGGTTGCGGGCGCGACGGCCCTGGGAACGCGCGCCGGCGTGCTTGCGCTCGTACGCGCGATCGAGCTCGGCGAAGCCTCGGCGTCGATTGCGGACGCGCTCGACGTCCGCCACGTCCCCGCGTACGCGAAGCGCGGCATGCACCTCAATGGGTGGCGCTTCCGGAATCCCTACAGCTTCCGCACGTGGCGCGAGGACGAGTGGCGGCGCTATATCGACATTCTTGCCTTCCAGGGTATCAACCTCTTCTACCTCTGGCCGTTCATGGAAATCATGCCTGTGCCGCTCTCCGCCGAGGACCGCGCGTACCTCGAGGAATGCCGCCGCGTCATCGCCTACGCGCAGGAAGCGCACGGCATGGAAGTCTGGATCATGCAATGCACGAACCGCGTGGCGCGCGACACGTGCGGCGTCGATGACCCGCGACTTCGTCCGTATTGGCGTCCGTCGCAGGAGGACCTGAATCCCGCCGATGCGGAGCAACTTCGACGAATCCTCGCGTCGCGCGAGGCGCTCTACGGTGCGTTGCCCAACGTGAATGGCGTCTGCAACATCGACTCCGATCCCGGCTACTGCCCGGGCAGCTCGCTTGAGGACTACGTCAAGGTGCTCCAGGGCTGTCGCGCACTCCTCGATCGCCTCAACGCGCACGGTAAGGAGGCGAAGCTCGTCCACTGGATGTGGATAGGGTGGGGGCTTCCGCACGGACGCGGCTTCGAGCCCGCGCACCACGCGCGCACGCTGCGACTCCTCGCCGAGCGCCTGCCCGAGCCGTGGGAGATCGTTGCCGGTACCAGTCAGAACCTCGCCGTCTGCCGCGAGGCAGGCGTCCTTGGGAAGACGGTCTTTCTGCCCTACAGCCTCATCGAGGACGAGCCCTCGTACCCGGCGACGAACCTGAGCCTCGACGGCATACGCGGCGAGCTCGGGACGCACGCGGCGGCGAGCCCCGGGCTCCTCGGCGTCATGGGCAACGCGCAGACGCCGCTCCTCCAACTGCCGAACGTCTACTTCCTGAGTGCGTGGTGCGACGATCCCGCGTCGGTGAGAGGCTCGGCGCGCGACGTCCTGCTGGAGCTCTGCCGCGCGATCTATCCCGCGCAGGCGGCGCTGCTGGCCGATTCGTACCTCGCGCTCGGCGAAGCCGCGCCCGCGCCTATCGCCGCCGCAGCCGATCGGCTGGATGCGCAGCTCGCGTCGCCGAAGCTCGGATGCCCCGGTTGTATCGGCAGGAAGCTCTTTCCCGATTTCGCGATCGCGGCGAAGGCGCTCCTTCTCCAACTGCGCTGGCGCGCCGCCCAGGAACGTCTGGCGTCGATTGCCGGCGCGACAGCTTCGGATGCGGAGTGCGCCGGCATCGTTCGCGACTATCTCGACGCCTATCTCTCGTGGGACACGGCCCACGGCTGGCACGAGCTCTGGGGCTGGAACGCGTGGCCGCTCGGCGGCTTTGCCGAGGACCACCGTTTCCCCGCGCTGGTCGGGTATCTTCGAAAGCGCTGGGGCGACGAGTCGGCCGTCGATGCGAAGTTCGAGGCGATCGCGCGCGAGCTTTCCACCCGCCACGATGCGCGCGTCGTTCGCGAGGGCGGCATTGCGCTCATCAGGCAGGCGATGCCGTCGGCGAAGCTCGTCGACAGCCTGGCGCAGAAGGCGAAGGCCGCGGCGTCGGTGACGCCGAATCCCGCGGCGTATCCGCCGAGCGCCGCGAACGACGGACTCCTCGCGACGCTCTACTGGCCGGGCGCGCTCGTTCGGGAAAACGCTGAATGGCTGCAACTCACCTGGGACGAGCCGCAGCGCATCGAGAAGGTGATCGTCTACTTCCTCAAGCACCCGTCGATGGTCGGCCGCACGATCCGCCTCCAGGCCGAAGTCAGTGCGGGCGTGTGGGAGGACATTGCGACGGCGAAGATCCCCGACGAGCCCGCCGCGCCGCACGCGGTGGCGATGTTCAACGTGCCGGCGGGGAAGCCTCTCCCGGCGATCAGGATCGTCAACCTGCTGGACCTGTTCGAGGTCGAGGCGCGCTGAGCGCGCTACGCGAGCATCGGCAGCACCGTGGCGAGCGCATCGATGCGGGGCCCCGTCCAGGGATCCTCGAACCTGCGCACGCCGCAGTCGCCCGGCACGCGGATGAGAACGGCGTCCATGGAAATCCGGGGACAGTCACTGATTTGTCATCCGAGTGAGAGTGTGAATCTCCACCTCCGGAGCGAGAAATCAGTGACTGTCCCCGGATTTCCCATGGACCCGACCACGGATGCGACGGGTGTCCCCCCCGCCAAAAAGACTGCCGCTTTTCAGGATGTGTTGCGTAGAGGAATGACCTCTTCCTCTGAGGTGGCGGACGCCGCCGGAAGGAGGCAGGAGAACGCCGCCGCCCGATGCACTCACTTTCCGCGCCGCCAGCGCGGCACCGCGCTCAGCACTTGCCGGATTTCGTGGTCGGACATTGCCAGGGCCTCGGCGCAGGCTTTCCTGGTACGCGACTGCAGCCCGAGCGGCCCGTCCGTGCGCTCCCATCTGATAATCGCGGCCCGGCTGACGCTGAGCAGATAGGCAAGCTGCGCCTGCGTCAGACGCGCACGCGCGCGCAGGGCGCGGATCATCTCGCCGCTGATCGCGGCGGAATCGGACGGCGTTGCCGGCACGGCAGACGCTCGTCTCGGTGCTCGTTTCCGCCCGTTGCCGCCGGAGCCTTCGCGCGCGGCGGGAGCCCGCGCGGCCGGGGCGGTGTCGATGTCGACCCCGAAGACGTCGGCAAGATCCGTGTCGGCGATGCGCGCGCGCGCCTTGCCGCGCGCAGGCGCGAGCGCGACATCGGCCGCAATCAGTTCCGTGTGGTCGACGCCGCGCAGGAGGAAGAGCAGCTCGGGCTTTTCATCGAGGCGTGCGCCCACCCCGTACATCGCGGCGGCCACGTGCTTGCACATCTCCGCCCAGTCGGGGCACGAGCAGGCGAGGCTGATCTCCCTGGGGCCCGGAAAGAGACCGTGATCGCGGTCGGTGACCACGGCCATCACCTCGGAGGAGAGCTTTCCCTGGAGAAGCTCGAGGAGCGAGCCGATCCTCCCCGCACAGCGGCGCTTGACGGTCTCCCATGCGGCGGCCGGAAGCGGCGCAATCGTTATGTCGACCGTGTAGAGCTTCGATCCGCTCACGCGCGCCGTGATGCGGCCGCGCGAGATCTCCAGATGGCAGACCGAGCCGTTGCACACGTAGGTGCGCCCGCGGGGCAGGCGGTTCGCGTAGTCGCTGAATTTCTCCAGGTGCGTGCACCAGGCGCGGCCCCAGAACGTCCGTGCGATCGTCCGACCGGCGATCGTGACCGGCTGGATGTCGCGGCCCTTTGTCCGCAGCTTGTCCATTTCGCGGGCGGCGCGGGCGCGGCGCCTCGCCACGGGAACATACGGTTTCCACCGATGCCAGCTCACGTGTCGTGCTCCAAAAGGCGGCTTCTCGCGGCGCGCGAATGCGCGCGTTCGGATGTTACAGACTGGCCTTGTCCATGTCCAGAGCAACGATTCTGAGGAGCTCCTCGTCGCCCATTTCCGACAGCAGCACATCGGTGCCGCCTTCGAGGATGTCGCCGGCGAGCGCCTTCTTGTCGTCGATGAGGCTGTCGATGCGCTCCTCGACCGTGCCGCGGCAGATGAACTTGTGGACGAGCACGTTGCGCGTCTGGCCGATCCGGAACGCGCGGTCCGTGGCCTGGTTCTCGACGGCGGGATTCCACCACCGGTCGAAGTGGATCACGTGCGCCGCAGCGGTCAGGTTGAGGCCGGTGCCGCCGGCCTTGAGCGAGAGAACGAAGAACGGCGGGCCATCCTCGCGCTGGAACGAATCGACGAGCGCCTTGCGCCTTCCGACCGGCGTGCCGCCGTGCAGCACGACTCCCGCGCGGCCGAAGACCCCGGCCAGGAACGCCGCGAGCGGTTCGGTCATCTCCCGGAATTGCGTGAAGACGAGCGCTTTCTCCTGCCGCGACGCGATCTCCTCGCACAGCTCGCGGAGGCGGTCGAACTTGCCGCTCACGCGGTGGTCGTACGCGCCGTCGCCCAGGTACTGGCTCGGGTGGTTGCAGATCTGCTTGAAGCGCATGAGATACGCGAGCACGAGGCCGCGCCGCCGCATGCCATCCAGGCCTCCCAGCGACGCCGCAAGCTCGTGCACGGCCGCACCGTAGAGCGCGGCCTGCCGTTTCGTGAGGCCGCAGTATGCCTTGAGCTCGGTCTTGGCGGGCAGATCCGCGATCACGCGCGTGTCGGTCTTGAGGCGCCTGAGAATGTATGGCCGAACGAGGTTCCGGAGCGGGGCGTACTGCTCGGACACGCGCCCGGCGAGCGCCTTGACGAATGCGCCGAACTTCTGCGCCGATCCGAGCAAGCCGGGGCAGAGGAAGTCGAAGATCGACCAGAGGTCGCCCAGGCGGTTCTCGACCGGCGTCCCCGTGAGCGCGATGCGCGCCGTGCTCTTGAGGCTCTTCACCGCTCTCGTCTGGCGGGCGCCGGGGTTCTTGATCGACTGGGCCTCGTCGAGCACCACGAGGCCCCATTCGTTCTCGACGATCCAGGGCGTTCGAAGCAGCATGCCGTAGGTCGTGACGACGGCATCGCACCGGCCGAGCGATTCAGGCCGCCCGTCGCGCGCGGCAGGCGGCCCTTCGCGCCCGTTCTCCGAGGGATGCACGAACAGCGCGCGCAGCGAGGGCGCGAAGCGCTGCATCTCCGCCTTCCAGTTGGCGAGCAGCGACGCCGGGACGACGAGCAGCGCGGGCTTCCGATCGGGGTCGCGGTCGCGCTTCACGCACAGAAGAAGCGAGAGAACCTGAATCGTCTTGCCGAGACCCATGTCGTCGGCGAGACACGCCCCGAGGCCGAGCGACGAGATGAACCAGAGCCACTTGACCCCGGCCTCCTGGTAGTGCCTGAGCGTCGCCTCGATGTCGCGGCCGGGATCCACGCCGGCCAGGCGTTCGGGGTCGCGCATGCCGGCAAGGATCTCGGCCAGGCGTCCGCCCGCGTGCACGCACGACCACTCCGACTCGGCGGCATCGCTCTGGACATCGGCGCGCAGATCCGCCGGCGCGCCTGCAAGCAAGCGCATGCCCTCGATGAATGACAGACCGCCGCGAGCAGCGCGGGCTTCGACTTCCTTCCAGTGCTCGAGCGCGCGCGACAGCTTCTCGCGATCGACCTCGACCCACTGGCCGCGGAGGAGCACGAGCCCATCACCGGCCGCGAGCAGCGCGCGAACCTCATCCTCGCCGAGCGTGTCGCCCCCGAGCGCCACTTCGACCTTGAAGTCGAGAAGCCCCCCGGCGCCGAGGCGCGCGGGCGCGCCGGCGCCCACGGTGGCCGACACGCGCGGGCGAGGCCGCGCGCGCCACCAATCCGGGAGCCGTACGAGGACGCCGCTCTCTTCGCACATCGCGGCGTCCTTGAGGAAGCGAAACGCCTCGGCCGGCGTCCACGCCAGGGAGTGGAAGATGTCCCCAGACTCGACGAGCTCCTTGACGAACGCGCAGCGTTCGGAGGCGCGGTGGACGGGGGACAGCAGCCGAACGAGCGCCTGCCGGTCGTTCTCACCCGCGCTTTCCCGGACGGCGTTGATGAGCGGCTGGTACTGGACGCGTCCGCTTGTCGAAAGCCGCGGCGCGTACGTCGCCATGAAGGCGAAGGGCAGCGCGGGGTCGCGCTTGTTCTCGGCCAGGTGAAAGCAGACGCGGCCGACTTGATGCCACGCGGGAGCATGCTCCTTGAGCCAGACATCGAGGTTTCCGCCTGTCCGCGCGACCTCCTCGCGTACGTACGCGTCCAGTTCGCGCCAGAGCGACGCCAGCAGCTCCGGACGCAGGTACTCGCCGCCCTCCATCGGCGGGGCGTTGTCCGCCCACGCCTGCAGGGTCTGCCCGCCGGGCGGATCGATGGCCTGGGCGCCGGCGCCCTGCGGGGTGCGGCAGAGCGCCGTGAGGTAGAGGCTGCCGAAGTCGCGCCAGAAGGCGATCGCGGGCGCGGGCGGCGCATCCGGCCTCGTCGCGGCGAGCGCGAAAAGGCCGGCCGCCTGCCCGATGGCGAATGCGTCGGCGACGCGCCGGATCCACGCGCCCCGTGCCGGTTCCCCATCCTCGGCGCTCGTGCGGATATGGAGTCGTCCGGATGGTGAGAGACAGATGTCCTCGCTCATAGCGACGCGTGAGAGGCGGTTCGGGGCATTCCCATACGCATCACCGGTCCCAATGAAACGCGATCGGCGTCTCGATGTCCGGGTGCAGGCTCTTCAGGACCGGGCAGGTCTCGGCCGCGTTCCGGAGAAGCGCGCGGTCCTCCTCCCCGATCGCGGCCGGGAGGTGCAGCTCGAGCGCGAGGCGGCCGATGCGCCGCACGGGCGCGTTGACCATCTCCTTGACGACCGTGGCGCGTGCGGCCGCAAGATCGAGGCCGCGGCGTCCGGCGACGATGCCCATGATCGTCATGACGCAGCTCCCGAACGCCGTTGCCACGAGGTCCGTCGGCGAGAATGCCTCGCCCTTGCCCATGTTGTCCCTGGGCGCGTCGGTGGCGACCGTGCTGCCCGACGGGCAGTGCACGGCATCGCAGTGCAACTGCCCCTTGTAGGCGATGTCGATGCGGACCATGCGCCGCCTTCCTACCTCTTCAGGCTCGCGAGCAGCCTGTGGACGGCCGCGACGACGTTCTCCTCGACCGCGGGCGCCCAGGGGCCGTGGAAGCCGAAGTACACCATCGCATCGCCGCCCTCGTAGCCGCCTTCCTTCAGGACGCGCAGCGAGGGAATGTACGCGCAGAAGTCGTTCGCGTACCCGATGATCCAGGCGCGCTCCTTGCCGCCGAGCTCGCGCTTGAGCCTGAGCGAGTAGTCGACGACGACCTCGCCGGCGAGCGCAGTCATCACCAAGGCGTCATCGAACTTGAGAACCTGCACGGGGTAGGGGTACTCGACGGGCAGCGAGCCCCGGGCGTCGAGAATGCCGAGCAGCCGGCGCGCCCGGCGCTGCACGTAGACGTTCTTGTCGGCGAGCTGCTTCTCGATGTCCGCGCGCGACGGCGGCGCGCTGAATGTGAGCGTCGTCTCCTCGTAGGCGGCCCCGACGGGCCCGGCGACGGCCTTCATGGAGCCGCCGAGCACCGCCGCGACGGCATCGGCGAGCGCCTTGCCGTGGCTCTCCGCGTCTTCGACCTTCCGGCGCGGATGGGGGTTCTGGTCGGCGCCGCAGCCCGAGACGAAGAGCGCGACGACGCCCGGCATGCGCTCCTCGATGTAGGCTTGCGCATAGCCCGCGTAATCCCCGCAGACCTTCTGGAGGGCGAGCGTCGTGTTGTGGCAGGCGTACCCGAACAGCACGGCCTTGACCGCGCCGTCCGCGCGCGCGATGCGCAGGACCGGCACGTCGTGGTCGACCGGGCCTGCCGCGTTCGTTTCTATGACGACGCCGGCCGGGAGGGGCTGGCGGCGGTTGATCGCGAAGGATGCCGTGCCGGCGCCGTACTCCAGGCGGCACGGCTCGAGGTTCGCGAGCGCCTTGCCGATGGCGTCGAGGAGCAGGTCGGGCAGCGCCCGCGAGTACTCGGCCACGACCTTGGCCTGCGTCTCGTCCAGGCCGTACATGTCGATCGTGCGATCCGCGTCGATGACCGGCGCCGAATGCGTGTGCGAGAACGTGACCATGAGGCGCTCGCGCGGCACGCCGAACTTCTCCTTCACGCGCGCGGCCAGGTCGCGGACCATGACGGCGGGAAGGCCGAGGAGATCCATGGCGAGGATGACCGTGCGTGCGCCGGTCTCGTCCTCGATCGCTATGGCCTTGGCGAAGAGATCGTGGAGCTTGCCGTCCGACGGCGCCGTGCGCGCCGCGTACCCCGCAAGCCAGATCGGGTTCGCGGGCGTGATGACGGCCTTGCCGGCGCCGGCCTTGAGCGCCCCCTGGGCGAGCGCCGAGCTCTCGCACAGCGCGAACGCACACGCGACCACGAACGACGCACGCAACCGAGTACGCATGATGCGCCCCCTTTCTTCTCGATGCCGCGGAACGCCGGAATGCAGGATACCACCGGCGGGACACGGGCGCCAGCGTCGCGCCGGCCGTCTACTCGTTCGTGAAGGTGTAGCGCCCCTCCTCGTCGACCGAGCCCTCGAACACGCAGCCTCCGGCGCGCACGCGCAGCGTGCCGCCGAGCCAGCGGCAGCTCACGGGGCCGTCGCCGCCGCCGGCGTTCCCGAAGAGGTGCTTCCCGTGCTCGCCGAGGTCGTGCTCCTTCCCGTCCCTCCATATCCGCGTCTCGGCGGGCGCGGCGCCGAAGGCGAGCTTCACCGCGCGGCCGTCGCGGCCCGTATAGCCCGCAACGCCCGCGTCGAGCCGATCGGCCTGGGCCGCGCTCTTCGCCAGGACATCGCGCCGGAAAGCTGCGAAGCCGCACTCCGGCTCCTCGCCGATCTCGATCGCGAAGCCGCAATACGCGCCTCCGAGGCCCTTGGCGCTCAGCACCTTGTGCTCCGGAAACCCGGGCTCGTTTCCCTCCCCGCGTGCGAAGTCCGCGTCCCGCGCCGCATCGCCCGCCGGCTGCGTGATGCCGAGCGGCCGCAGCGCGATCCACGTGCGCTCGCAGGCCAGAAAGGTGACGCCGCCCTCGATTCGGACCTCGACCGACCTCGGCACGATCCAGCACCACGGTGCATCGCCCGCCGCGACGAGCCACACGGCGACGTTCCCGTGCTGCGCCACGCGATTCTCGCCCGCGATCTTCCCCTCCGCGTACTTCGGCGAGCCCATGTAACGGGGATCGGGCCCCGGGCAGCACTGGATGTCCGCGACGCCGCGCCGCGAGTCGTACGCCATGATCTTGAAGCCGTTGACATCGCCCGCGCCGCTCGACGTGCCCCCGACGAGGCTCCCGAACTGATACGTGCGGCCGAAGAACTGGGTTTCGAGATACCGGGGCCCTCGATCGAGCTCGTTCGCGACCGATGCCTCGTAGTGAGCCTTCGCGGCGAAGAGCTCGACGGGCCGCTCGAACTCCTTGCGGGCAAGGCCCACGACGGCGCGCGGCGGGCGGTAGCCGCTCGTCAGGATGTGCACCTCGTCGGACTCGAAGGCGTGCTCCCGCACGGGGCAGTCGCCGAAGTACACCCAGAGCATCGAGGCCGCGCTGCCCCCGAAGGGCTGCACGTGGTTGTAGTCGCGCTTCGTCGGGCCGTTGAAACCGCCGCGATAGTACTTGACGGCGCCGGTCGCCATCACGAAGTCGAGCGCCGCCTTCGCGGCGAGCTTCACGGCGGGGTCCTTTGCGAAATCGTACAGGTTGAGGAGCGGCGCCATGGAATGGCCGTGGTAGTTCTCGGAATCCCACTCGCCGAGGCCCACGCGATAGAGCGCCTTGGCGTAGTCGAGGAGCATCGCGCGGTAGCGGCGGCGCGTCTCCTCGTTGCCCGTCTCCTCGGCCATGAGATAGACGGACGCGGCGCGCATGAGGAAGAGGTTCTCCGTCGCCCGCACGTCCACCCAACTGTTCTTGACGTCCGGGCCCCAGCCCGGGCCCGGACCCTTGTACGCGTAGTGGGGCCGCCTGAGCGGGTCCTTCTCGGTCCAGCGCTTCGCGCCCTCGAACATCCGGCGCGTGTAGGCCCGATCCAGGAAATCGCCGAAGAAGAAGTACTTCCGCATCTGGTGCTTGAGCGTGAAGCAGGCGTAGTAGTCGATCCCCGCGGTCTCGCGGTGCCACTCGGCGGCCTGGGCATCCTCGGCCTGCAGCGCGGGCAGCGCCGTTGTCGCGAGGCCTCCGAGCGCCTGCGCCATCAGGATTCCGTACCCTCGCTTCTCGTTCTCGAAATACGTGTTGGCGCCGCTCATGGGTTTCCGGCACTGCTCCCGCAGGATGAAATCCGCCCGCAACCTGAATTCGTCCTCGAGCTCGCGAGGCCAGGGATTGCGCAACGCGGCGCCGGCGGGCCAGGGCGTCACGACGAGCCGTCCGTCTTCCTCGCGGACGACATCGGCGAGTTTCCTGTCCGCGGCGCGCGCGAGGGGAAGAACGACGACCGCACACCCGAGGCATGCGAGCGAACGACATGTCGAGCGCATGGCAATGCTCCTTCGTTGCCGGGGCGCTCGCGCCCGCCCGGCTACTTCACCCTCGAGCGCAGGGTGCGCGCGATGGCCGCGCCGGCGGTCGCGGCATCGTACCCCAGGCTCTGCGCCCGGCGGTACATTGCCGCCGCCGCATCCGATTTCCCGAGCCTTTCCAGGCAATACGCGAGGTTGTACGCGATCTCGTCCTTCTCCGCGCGCGGGTCATCCGGGGCGCGCGCCAGCGCCTCCGCGAGGAGCTTCTCCGCGGCCGCGAGCTCGTTGCGCATGCCGAGGCCCAGGCCCTTCAGGAAGATGAGCTTGTACGCGGGCGCGCCCCGCCGCTCCGCCGTGGCGATGCTCGCGAACGCGTCATCGACACGGTTCGCGTGAAGTTGCATGAGGGCCAGCGCGACGAAGGGAGTCCAGCGGTCGGGGGGCGCGGCCTGCGCCAGGCGCGTGAAGTGCTCGACGATCGGCGTGTCGCCCGCGGCAGGCCCCGGTTGGTACCCATCGACGGCGCACAGCGCGGCCGTGTCGTGGATGCCGCGGGCCCTGCGGACATGCGCGCGTCGCTGAGCGCCCATGTCGGAGACGCGCTCCGCGAGCTGGAAGCCCACGCAATCGAGCGACCACGCGTCGCGCTCGTCGGCGAGCGTCCGGTAGATATCGAGCGCCTTGGAGAAATCCTTGCTCCCGATCTTCTGGAAGCAGTCGCGCAGCAGGCGGCCGTGCCGCTGCCGGGTCCTCGCCGCGCGCACCTGCTCCTCGGAGAATCCGTGCAGCATGTCCTCCGGCACGACATCGGGCGCCGCGGCCGTGAGGCGCCGGACGATCTCCGCATCCCTGTCGAAATATCCCAAGGGGCTCGAAAACTCGAGAATGGGGAAAAGATCGCGATTGACGGCGCCTTCTCCCACCCAGGCCCGCAGGGCGGCGCCGCCGCAGATGAAGTAACGGAACAGATCCTCCGGCGTGTCGACGCCGATGGTCGCGAGGCTCGTTCTCACCGCCTCGGTCTTCAGGGCCTCGGCGATTCGCGCGCGGTCGAGGCGCATGGGCTCGCACGAGGCGAGGAGCAGCGTGTCACCCAGGCTGTTGCCCCAGATCGTCACGTGCGGAAACACGCGCAGGAACGTGCGCACCGCCGTCGCATAGTCCTCGCCGCGAATGTTGTAGCCGTAGATCCACTGGCACACGACGCCTCCCGGCTGCAGGCGGTCGCGCACGATGCGGTAGAACTCCTCGGTGAACAGATTGCCGATTCCCGCGATCCAGAAGTTCGAGGGCTCGGAGCTGATGACATCGTAACGCCGCGATGTGTGCGCCAGGTGGTTGCGCCCGTCGCCGATGATCGTCCTCACCTTCGGATTCTCGAGCGCCCCCCCGTTCGCATCCGCGAAGTGGCGCCGCGCCGCCTCGACCACCTCGGGGGAAAGCTCGAGCAAATCGATCGACCCGACATCCGCGTGGGCCGCCATGGCGCCGAGCGACATCCCGCCGCCGAGACCGAGGTTCAGGCAGGCGCGCGGATCGGCATGCATGAGCACGGGCAGGTGTCCGTTGAGAAGCTGCGTCTCCAGATCGAACGAGAACTCGCCGGCCGACGCATCGGCTTTGCCGGTGATGTGGAGCGAGCGATGGTCGTTCGCGCGCCTGCGCAGCACCGCGACCGAGCAGGCCTCGCCGTCGCGGTAGTACGACACCTCCCACCAGCCCAGGAGCGCCTCCACGTACGCGTCGTAGCTCTTGCACGCATGCGCCAGGTAGATTCCCTTGATCGATCCTTGCGCGAAGATCGCCGGATTCCAGTATTTGCGGGCATGTGCCGATGACGCCGCGGAGGCCGTGTCGAGGACTCCGGCGGGCCGCGTCGCGTAGGAGAACCCCAGGAGCAATGCGATGACCGAGACTGCCAGGGCGTAGCGCCGGGCGCGGGAACCGCCGGGCGCCGCGAGCAGGACGACGATGCCCGCGGCGAGACCCACGCCCGCCGCGAGATACAGAAGCGCCCAGATCCTGCCCAGGAGCGGCACGAGCACGAAGCCCGTGATCGCGGTGCCGAGAATCGCGCCGACCGTGTTCGAGGCGTAGGCGATCCCGACCGCGCTGCCGACCGCCTGCGCCGACAGCACCCGCACGCGGCCGACGATGGGAAACGTCATGCCCATGAGGATCGTCGACGGCAGGATCACGATGGCCGCCCGCAACGCGCCCGCCTGCATGAACTCGACGAAGTCGAACGTGCCGGGCGCGCCGGACCAGATCGCGGCCGCCATGTCGGAGGCGAAACGCGCGGGAAGCATGCCGAGCCAGGGGATCGTGGCCGTCGACGCAGCCGATGTCAGGACGAGAATCCAGCCGAACGCGGCGATGGGCCGCGAGAGGCGGTCCGCGAACAGCCCGGCGATCCACCCCCCGAGCGCCAGCCCGAAGATGAAGATGGCCACGATCACGGAGAAACCGTACGTGCTGTGGCCGATGGCGATGACGAGCGCCCGCGTCCAGGCCAATTGCAGGCACATGTTGACGAAACCCGAGACGCCGTAGGCGATGACGACGATGCGCACGGCCCATGACACCGCGATCGATGCCGGCGCGCCCGCGCCCGCGTGCGAAAGCGGCGCCTTCGCACGCGCCGCGCTCTCCCGCGCGCCCTTCTGCGCCGGCGCGGGCGCCGTTCTCGGCGCATGCGCGACGAGGATGACGATGCCGACCAGGATGTCGAGCGCGGCGGCGAGGATGGCCGTGCCCGCCAGGCCCATGTGGAGAATGAGATAGAACCCCGCCGCCGCGGAGCCCGCCACGGCGCCGAGCGAGTTGACGGCGTAGAGCGCGCCCAGGCGCGCCCCTACTTCCCTGAGAGTTCTCGTCAGATGCCGCGCGAGCACGGGCAACGTCGCGCCCATGAACGCCGTGGGAAGCACGATGCTCGCGGCGCAGACGAGCGCCTTCACGACCGTGAAGAAGGGGTGATTCGGCTGCCCGTCGTGCAGCCGGTACGCGGCGCCGAGGACCGGCGACGCAATCCAGAGCAGCGGGAACACGGCGAGGCTGCCGAGGCCGACGCCGATGACGAGCCACGCGTACGTTCGCAGCGGCGATTCGACGCGATCGGCGATCCTCCCTCCCAGGGCGCTCCCGAGCGCAAGCCCCCCCATGAACACGGCGACGACGACCGTGATCGAGAGATTCGAGGTCCCCATCGTGTGGACGAAAAGACGGCTCCAGACGATCTCGTAGACGAGCCCCGAGAACCCGGAGACGAAAAAGCACGCGTAGATCCACGCTCGCGCCATGCGGCGGCTCCTTGTCGACGTCCCGATGCGAGCTTACAGACACGGGAGGGAATCGACAAGGCGCCGTGCGCGCGCGGCGCCTTGACGCTCGAAGGGCGCGCCTTCGATAATCAAGGCGGTCTCTCTCTCCGCTCCCACGGGCTCCTGCCTGGAGGTATGCCATGCACGCGCTTTGTTGCTTCGTGGTCGCGGGATTGTGCGGCGCCGCGCTCGAGATCCCGCTTGCGGTCCAGGAGCCGGCCGGCGTGACGCGACGGGCTGCGCCCGTCGCGAGCGGCATCTGCCTGCCGCGCGGGCGATTCGCCGCCGATCAGCGCTTCGGGCTCTTCGACGGCGAGCGCGCGATGCCGCTCCAGACGGCGCCGCTCGTCGTCGAGCGCGACGGAACGCTCAGATGGGTGCTGCTCGATTTCCAGACCGATATCGGCGCGAACGAGAAGAAGCGGCTCCTCCTTCGCGCGCTGCCCCCCGGGGCCCCGGCCGTGAAGCCGGCCGCGGCCGTCGCGATCGCCGAGGATTCCGATGTCATCACCGTGAGCACGGGCCCCCTCGTCTTCAAGGTCGCGAAGACGAAGCCCTTCGTGCCGCTCGCCGGCGCGGCGTTCATGGGTGCGGCGGTCGTGACGGGCGGCGCGTGCGACTTCGTCGAGGCGAAGAGCGGTCGGCGCTTCGCGGCGGGCGTGCCGTCGAGAGTGACGTGGGAATACCGTGGCGATCTGCGCGCGGCGCTCAGGGTCGACGGCGCCTACGTTCCCGAGGATGGCGGCGAGGCGCAACCGACGCTCGGTTTCGTGACGCG
>JBFZCA010000559.1:0-7414 GCA_041308205.1 Planctomycetota bacterium
GCGATTTCGGCCCTCCGCGGCTAAGATTGCCTCCCTTTTGGGCTTCGGGAATCCCGGTCGGGCGCCCCGCCGGCCGGGGCCGTTTCCGCCGCGAGCCGGGGCGCGTCCCAGTCGCGGGGACGGGGGCAGGGGCGGCGGCCGAAGGGTATTGTGGACGAATATTCACTGGGCTGATTTTCCTCGATCGAGCGATAAAAAGAGGGGTGAACCGCCTTCGCCGAGGCTTCGGAGGTCGGCCTGCGGGCGGGGCCCGCGGCAGGGGAAGGACTACATGGACACCATCGCAACGACGCTCAACTGCCCGACAATGTGTGTTCTCATCACCTCGTTCCTCATTGCCGTTCTGATCATGCCCCCGATCATGCGGCTGTGCCGGCGCACCGGCGTCATCGACCGCCCCGGCGGGCACAAGGCGCACCGGCGCCCCGTGCCGTGCCTTGGCGGGACCGGCGTGTTCGCGGCAACCCTCGGCGCGCTGTTCCTCACGGTCGACCTGAGCCGGCTCGACGCGTACCTGCCCGTGCTCGGCATCGCGGCCGGCGGCGCGGGCTGCCTCGCCATCGGCATCATCGACGACCGCACACCGCTCAGCGCGGTCGTGAAACTCGTGCTGCTCCTCGTCGCGGGGCTCATCGCGGCCGCCTGCGGCGTACGCGCGCACATCGTCGAGGGCGCATGGGGCGCCTACGCCGACATCGGCATCACCGTGCTCTGGATCGCGGGCGTCACCAGCGCCTTCAACAGCATCGACAACACCGACGGCGCCGCCGCCGGCACGGCGTCGATCGCCGCCGCCGGCTTCTGTGCGGCCGCGCTTCTCGTCCCCGGGGCATCCGCGCCGCCGCACATCATCGCCTGCGCATGCGCCCTGCTCGGGGCGTGCCTCGGATTCCTCAGGCACAACTGGCCCGAGGCCCGCATCTACCTCGGCGACAACGGCAGCCTCTTCATCGGGTTCACGCTCGCGTCGCTCGTCCTCTGCGTCCGCTGGTCGCCCGACCCGCTGCGTTCCGCGGTCATTCCGGCGGCGCTCATGACGGCGCCGCTCCTGGACCTCTGCCTCTCGACCGTGCTGCGCTACCGGCGCGGCGCCGTCGCCACGATCAGGGAGGCGATCGTGTACTGCGGCCACGACCACATCGCCCACCGCTTCCAGGCCCTCGGCATGAGCCGCGCGCGCTCCAGCGCGGCGCTCTGGGGCATCGGCGGCGTGTCCGCGGCCGCGGCGGTCGCGCTCGGCGCCGCCGCTTCCGAGCCCTTCTTCCTGCTCATCCTCGCCGGACACGCGCTCTTCGTCGTCGCGCTGAGCCTGATCCTGGCCCGCGCGCCTCTCGGCACGGAGCGCCGCCTCGCCGCAGCCCCCGCGCACGCGTATGCCGCGCGGCCGGTTGCCGCGCTCGGCAGCGTCCTGCGCTCGCGCCTGTCGCTGCTTATCGAGCCCCCGGGTGCGTCCACGGCCGCCGCAGCCTCGCCAGGCCCCCGGTCCACAGCCGGGAAGCCCTCCGACGCTCCGGCGCCGCCTCCTCCTCCGGCCGCCGCACGGGGGACGGTGCAAGCGTAGGCAACGACGCCAGCGTGCGCGCGATCTGCTCCGGCCCCAGGCCGATGTCCGCAAGCAGCGCCTGCCGCGGGCCGTAGGTCACGAACCGGTCGGGAATCCCCAGCCGCAGCACGCGCTCGAAACGAATTCCGTGCGTGTTGAGCGCTTCCAGAACGCCGCTTCCGAATCCGCCCGCGAGCGCGTGATCCTCCAGGGTCACGAGCGTATCGTGATCTTCGGCCAGCGCGGCGAGCATGGCCGCGTCGATCGGTTTCGCGAACCTGGCATCCACGACCGTGATCGGATCGGGGGCGCGCAGATCGGCCGCCTTGAGCGCCGCCCTGACCATCGCTCCGTAGGCGAAGAGCGCCGTGCCGCGGCCGCGCCGCAGGATCTCGGCCTTCCCGGGAACGATGGGCTCGTCCCCGAGCGCCGGGATGTCGGGCGGCACGTCCTCGCGCGGGTACCGGATCGCCACCGGCTGCGGCCACGTCGATCCCCAGGCGAGCAGGGCCCGGAACGTCCGGCCGTCGCGCGGCGCCGCGAGCACGATCGACGGAATGTGGCGCAGCGCCGCGATGTCGAAGACGCCGTGATGGGTCGGGCCGTCCTCGCCCACGATCCCCGCGCGATCCAGGCACAGGACGACGGGATTGGACTGCAGGCAGATGTCGTGGAAGATCTGGTCGTACGCGCGCTGCAGGAACGTCGAGTACACGGCGTAGATCGTGGGGAAGCCGCCGAAGGCAAGCCCGGAGCTGAAGCAGGCGCCGTGCGCTTCCGCGATGCCCACGTCGAACGCGCGCTCGGGAAAGGCATCGGCGAACGCCGCCACCCCCGTCCCGTCGGCCATGGCGGCCGTGACGGCGCAGAGGCGCGGGTTCTCGCGGCCCAGGCGCACCAGCTCGTCGCTGAAGAGGTCCGTGTACGTGCGGCGCGCGCCGGCCGCGGGGCGGCTCCCGTTGCCGTCCGCAAGAAAGCTCCGGCACCCGTGGAACCGCGTCGGATTCTCGGTCGCGGGCGCGAACCCCTTGCCCTTGACCGTGTAGACGTGGAGCAGCACGGGCCCCTTGAGCGAGTGGATGTTTCCGAGGACCTGGAGCAGCCCCGCCAGATCGTGGCCATCGACGGGGCCGAAGTACTGGAAGCCGAGCTCCTGGAAGAGCAGCCCGGGCACGAGCGAGCGGCGCAGCGCGTCCTCCACGCGCGCCACGGCGGCCTCGACCTGCCGGCCGACGGCCGGGATGCGCAGCAGCGCCTTGTGGACCTCCCCGCCCAGCTCGCGCCAGAACGGCTTGGTGCGTATGCGGTGCAGGTACTGCGAGAGCGCGCCCACGCTGCGCGAGATCGACATGCGGTTGTCGTTGAGGACCACGAGCAGATTCGGCCGCACGGCGCCCGCGTGATTGAGCCCCTCGAACGTCACCCCGCAGGCGCAGGACGCATCGCCGACGACGACGGCGGTCTTCCCGGGCCGCCCCGCCAGGGCGTCGGCGGCCGCCAGGCCGGCGGCGGTCGACACCGCGGTGCCCGCGTGTCCCGCGTCGAAGAGGTCGAAGGGGCTCTCGCGCTTGCTGGTGAAGCCGCACAGCCCGCCCTGCGTGCGCAGGGAGGCGAACCGTTCCGCGCGGCCGGTGAGCAGCTTGTGGGCATAGGCCTGGTGGCTGACATCCCAGAGCAGGTGGTCCTTGCACGGATCCAGGACGCGATGCAGCGCGAGCGTCAGCTCCACGACGCCGAGATTGGAGCCCAGATGGCCGCCGTTGGCGTCCACCGTCCGGATGATCTCGCCCCGGATCTCATCCGCGAGCGCCGCGAGCCCCGTCAGGTCCATGTCGCGCAGGTCGCGGGGGCTCGCCACGCCGCGGAGCATGCTTCCGCTATGGCGCTTCTGCATCCCGGGTCGTCTCTTCCTGCCCCCGCACGCCCTGGAACCGCTTCCACAGGAGCGCGCCCTCCTTCTCGCCGGCGAGCTCCTCGATGCGGCGTTCGGCGCCGGCCAGGATCTCGAGGAGCCGGCGGTACAGGCGCATCCCCTCCTCGTAGGCGCTCAGCGCGTCCTCGAGCTCGCAATCGCCCCGCTCAAGGGCGCCGACGACGGCCTCGAGCCGGTCCAGGCCCTCCTTGAAGCGCAACGGCTCCTTGTCCGGTTCCAAGACTCTCCTCCCTGCACGCCCGCACTTCCGCTTCGCACACCCCGTCGGCGAAGCGGATCTCCACGCGATCGCCCGGGGCGACCGACCGCACCGAACGTAGGACCTTGCCCGCGCGGTCGTGCGTCACCGTGAACCCGCGGCCCAGCGTGGAGAGCGGGTTCAGGCTTCTCAGCCGCGACACGCGCAGATTCAGGGAATTATAGACCTTCTGCCCGAGGCTGCAAAGACCGTCCTCGAGGCGCGATGCGAGGTCATCGACGTACTGCCCGAGATCCTCCAGACGACGGTCCGGCTCGCCGAGCGCGGGCCTGGCCGCCAGCAGCGCAAGGTCCGATGCGCACGCATCGCGAGTGCCGCGCGCCGCGCGCGCGGCGCGGGCGCACAGCGTCGCGAGACGTTCCAGGAGATCCCCCAGCACCGGGACGGCGATCTCGGCCGCCCGCGTGGGCGTCGATGCGCGCACGTCCGCGACCAGATCGCTCAGCGTCGTGTCGGTCTCGTGGCCGACGCAGGACACGACCGGCAGCCGGCAGGCCGCGACGGCCCGCACCACCGCCTCGACGTTGAACGCGGAGAGATCCTCCAGGCTTCCGCCGCCGCGGCCGAGCAGTATGACGTCGCAGACCGCGGGGTCGTCCGCCCGCGCCAGCGCCCTGACGATCTCCTCCGGCGCCCCCGCGCCCTGGACCCGGACCGGCAGAACCCGTATCGTCAGCGCCGGAAAGCGCGCCAGCGCCGTGCGGATGATGTCGTGCACCGCCGCGCCCGTCGCCGACGTGACCACGGCGAGCCGCAGCGGCAGGAACGGCAGGGGTTGCTTGAGGCTCGGCTCGAAAAGGCCCTCCGCCCGGAGCTTGCGCGTGAGCTCCTCCAGGGCGCGCTTGAGCTCGCCGATGCCGCGCGGGATGATCTCCCCGGCGATGATCTGATAGCTCCCGCGCGGCCCGTAGACGGTCGTCTCGCCGATGACGATGATCTTCATGCCATCGGCCGGCGCGAACGGCAGGCGCTCGGCCGTCCCCCGCCACATCACGGCCCGCACCTGCGCGCGCGCGTCGCAGAGCGTGAAGTACAGGTGCCCGGACTTCGGCCGCGCCAGGTCGGCGATCTCGCCCGCCACGGCCACCACCCCCACGCGCTCCTCGAGGCACCGCTTGACCTGCTCGTTGAGCTGGCTCACGGTGAGGATGCGCAGGCCGAGGGCCCGCTCCGCGGCTTCACTCATCGCCGTCCCCATCCGTCTCGACGGAAAGCTGGACTCGCTCGATGGCCGAGGCCTTCCCCGTCGCCGGGTCGAGGGTCACCACCGCGCCGCAGATGCGCACGTCGCCCGAGGCCACCGCGAAGGGCGCGTGCATCTGCGTCTCGAACCGGAAGAGCACGCTCGCGATGTCCCGGCCGATGACCGATTCGTGCGGGCCGGTCATGCCCAGGTCCGTGATGTACGCGGTGCCGCCCCGCAGCACGCGCTCGTCCGCGGTCTGGACGTGCGTGTGCGTCCCGAAGACGCAGCTCGCCCTGCCCGCGAACTTCCAGCCCATGGCCATCTTCTCGCTGCTGGCCTCGGCGTGCACCTCGAGCAGCACGATGGGCGTCGCCTCCTTCAGCCGCGCCACCTCCTCCTCGGCCCGGCGGAACGGACAGTCGCTCGGCCCCATGAAGATGCGGCCCATGACCGTCGCCACGCCCACCATCGCGCCGTTGCGCGCCTGAAAAACCGCGGCGCCGGCGCCCGGACAGGCCCCCGGCAGGTTCGCCGGCCGCAGCAGGTTCCGGCGCCCCTCGAGCAGCGCGATCACATCCCTGCGCTTCCAGACATGATCGCCCATGGTGACCACATCGACGCCGGCGGCGATGATCTCCCCGAACAGCTTCTCGGTGATGCCGGAGCCGCGCGCGGCGTTCTCGCCGTTCGCCACCGCGAAATCGATGCCGCGGTCCGCGAGGAACCCCGGCAGCGCGCGCGTGAGCGCGCGGCGCCCCGGCTTGCCCACGATGTCGCCCAGCACAAGAACCCGCAGCGTGCTCCTCCCCGCGCGGCCGCACCGCGCGGCTCAGCGCGCGTACTCCACGACGCGCATCTCCCGCAACAGGGTCACCTTGATCTCTCCCGGATACGTGAGCTGCGCCTCGATCTCCTTGGCGATGTCGTGGCACAGCTTGAGCGCCCGGCTGTCGCTGATCTTCTGCGAATTGACGATGACCCGCACCTCGCGGCCCGCCTGGATCGCGTTCGCGCTCTTGACGCCGGGGAAGGACGAGGCCAGGGTCTCGAGCTTCTCCAGGCGCTTGATGTACCGTTCCAGCGTCTCGCCCCGCGCGCCGGGCCGCGAGCCCGAGATCGCATCGGCCGCCTGCGTGATGACCGAGTACAGCGACGTCTGCCCCACATCGTTGTGGTGGCTGGCGATCGCGTTCACGACTTCCGGCGGCTCCTCGTAGCGGCCCGCGAGGTTGGCGCCGATCTCCGGGTGCCCGCCTTCGACCTCGTGGTCCATGGCCTTGCCGATGTCGTGGAGCAGGCCGCAGCGCTTGGCGAGCTTCACGTCCAGCCCCAGCTCGCCCGCGATCATGCCCGCCACGTGCGCGACCTCGCGGCAGTGCTCGAGCACGTTCTGCCCGTAGCTCGTCCTGAAGCGCAGCCTCCCGAGCAGGGTGATGAGCCGCGGGTGAATGCCCACCACGTTGAGGTCGAACGCCGCCTGCTTGCCTTCCTTCTGGATCAGCTCGTCGACTTCCTGGCGGGTCTGCTCGACGATCTCCTCGATGCGCGTCGGATGGATGCGCCCATCGGCGATGAGCCGGTCCATGGCGCGGCGCGCGATCTCGCGCCGGATGCTGTCGAAGCACGACACGGTGATCACGCCCGGCGTATCGTCGACGATCACGTTGACGCCCGTGGCCTTCTCGAAGCTGCGGATGTTGCGGCCCTCGCGGCCGATCACGCGGCCCTTCATGGCGTCATCGGCGATCTCGATGTTCGCGACCGTCACCTCCTGGCAGTGGGCCGCGGCGTACCGCTGGATCGCTCCCGTGATGATCTCCTTGGCGCGCGCTTCGGCCTGCTCGTTCGTGCGCTCGACCGCCCGCGCCACCACGGCCTCGACCTCGTGCTCGAGATCGCGCTCGATGCGCGACAGGAGCAGCTTCTCCGCGGCTTCGCGGTCGAGCTCCGCGACCCGGTACAGCGCCGCCTTCTCCTCCTCGTAGAGCCGGCCCAGCTCCTGCTCGCGCAGCTCGATATCCTCGCGGCCCTTCTGGAGCTGGCTCTGCCTGATCTCGAGCTGCTTGTCCTTCTTGGTGAGGACGTCGAGCTTGCGGTCGACGTTGTCCTCTTTCTTCGAAAGCCGCCGCTCCAGTTCCTTCAGCTCGCCCCGCGAGCGCGCGATCTCTTCGTCCGCTTCCTCGCGCCGCTTCAGGGTCTCGTCCTTCGCCTGGATGCCGGCCTCTTTCAGGACCTCCTCGGCCTCTTTGCGCGCCCTTCCCACCACGTCGCGCGCCGTCCGCCGGCCCCGCATGGCAAGCGTCCAGAGCGCGAACCAGGCCGCGCCCCCTCCCAGCGCGAGACCTATCGCCCCGCCGATCACATGTTCAATCGTCATATCGCTCTCCTTCCTTCGAGAACCGGAAAGAGAGAGGCGGGCGAAGCCGTCCGATGACGCGGGCGCGCCCGTCAGGGCCCGGGGCCGAGAAACCGCGGGCCCCGTGCCCGCCGCGC
>JBFZCA010000560.1:0-6459 GCA_041308205.1 Planctomycetota bacterium
CTTCCGGGGCTGCGCCCCGGCCTGCGCCTTCAGGACAGCGCCTGCGGCCGGAGGCTGGCGCTCATGGCGCCGGGATCGAGCGGCGTCTTCAGCGTCGATGACCGCAGGTGGCGCGCGGATGCGTTCGCCGTGGAAGGCGTACGGGCCTGGGTGCTGGCTCCCGAACACGAGGATGCGCTGCCGGCCCCGCCCCCCGACCTTGCGACCCAGGCCGAGACCCTCGCCGCTGCGGCGCGCACGCCCGCTCGGAAGACCGCCTTCGCGCTTCCCGACCTGCTGGCCGAACTGCTGCGCCGGATGCCGCCCGAGACGGCGCGCCGCGTGACGCCGGCGATTCCCGTCCCCGCCGCGCTCTGGCATGTCCTTGCCGACCCCGACGACGTGCGGGAGATCGTGTCCGCGCTCATCGCCAACGCCGTCGAGAGCGCCGAGAGCGGCCGCGTGTTCGTCGCCGCGCGCAACCGCAGAATTCCGCACGCCGGCGAGAACGCGATCTTCGTGGAGCTCGAGATCCTCGACGAGGGCCGGGGCATCGCCGAGGACGCGTGGCAGCCGTTCGCGGCCTTCCACACGACGAAGGAAGGGCACAGGGGCCTGGGCCTGACCATCGCGCTCGGGCTGGCGCAGCGGAACGGCGCGCGCATCGCGCTCGAGAACCGTCCCGAGCGCGGCCTCAGGGCGCGCGTGTATCTGCCGGCCCGGCGCGGGTGACAAGCCCGGCGCGCCGGTCGCGCGACCGATGCAAATGCCGTGCCAATTCACGTGGTCTCCGCTCGCCCGGACGAGCTTTAAGCCAGGACTCCGATATGTAGTGGCCGCGCCTCTCCCGGCCCGCGTCAAATTGGGACTTCTGGAATTCCCGTAGAAACTCGCGAAATAAATCCGGAAAACTCTTGATTTCGACGGGAGCCAAAGTAGTTTATGGTTCGTAAACTACTTGGCGCGGGCAAGCAACAGCGTCGCCGCGCCGGCACGAAGAGACAGGTCCCGCGCGGGGGGCGCCCGAGACGCGCCGCGCGGCTGCACCAGGAATAAGGCACGGAAAAGGAACTGACCTGCAATGCGGACGCCGGATTCCGAGAACGGCTTGCTTTCGTCGCGGCGTTGTTTCTGGGTCTTCGTGGCGATCTTCAGCGCCACCGTTTTCTGCGCCTCATCCCAGATCGCGGCCAGATACTGCCGCTACGTGGAAACAACGCGGCAGGCGTCGCTGCCGGGCGACATCCCGACCGCACACGGCGGGGTCGCGGCACTGCCGGAAAGGAGCACGGAACAACCGGTGCGTTCGCACTCTTGACGACGAACACACAACACCTACACCTAGCGTACGGTCGCCGGAGAAAAGTGAAGGACTTCGTGTAAAGAAGTCCCCGAGAATGTTTGCGGCGTTGCGTTTTTTCTCCGGCGGCCTCTTTTTTCCCGCGCCGCCGCCCCTCCCCCTCACGCCAGCGCGAAGTTGACGGCGTTGAAGCACGCGTGCAGGACGACGCACGCCCACAGAGAGCCGCTCCACTCGTACACGATCACGAAGAGGATCGAGAGCAGGAAGAGCGGCGCGAGCGACGCCTCGTTGAAGTGCAGCAGGGCGAACACCAGGGATGACGCGACCGCCGCCCCCACCCGGCCCAGGCTCTCCCGCAGCGACCGATACAGCGCCCCCCGGAAGATCGCTTCCTCCAGGACCGGAACGACGCCCGCCGCGAGCGCCGCGAACGCGCCGATGACGAGCGGGCCCCGGTCGAGCGGCGCGAGCAGCACTTCCTGCAGGTCGAGCGGCCGGCCGCAGGCATGCAGCGCGCACCGCCAGGCGACCGCCGCCGTGAAGTGGATCGGCATGAAGGCGACGAAGACGACCGGCATCGCGGCGAGCGCCCTGCCGAGGCCCGCGTGCGGCCGCAGATCCCACCACGGGAACGGGCTCCCGCGTGCGCGGTCGCGCCGGAACGCCGCGAGCGCGCCCAGGCAGCCCATGTTGATCACGATCGTGCCGGCCAGGCGCACGAGAATGTCGTTCCACCCGAACACCCGGAACGCCGCCCCGACGGCCTGACCGCCCGCGACGAGGAGAAGCACGGCCGCCGCGCTCTCGATCGTCGTGTTCGTCGATTCGGGGAGCGGCCGGCGCGGCACGAGGACGCGGAGGAGCGCATACACCATCCATCCGAAGGCCGCGCAGAACGCGACGGCGCCGAGCGCGACGAGCGCACGCCAGGGGTCCGAGAGCCCCCGCAGGAATTCCATCAACGCATCGTCGCCGGGCGCGGACTCCAGGCCGCGAACGATGGGAATCAGGATGATCGCGCTCACGCTCCGCGCCCTTCCGACGCCGCCAGGCACTGGACCTGCACGCGCCGCGTGCGCGGCCCATCGAACTCGCACAGGAAGATCGCCTGCCACGTGCCGAGCGCGAGCGCGCCGTCGCGGACGGGCACCAGCGCCGAGCACCCCACGAGGCTCGACTTGATGTGGGCGTCGGAGTTGCCTTCCCCGTGACGGAAATCGGCGCGCTGCGGAATCACGGCGCTCAGGTGCGCGAGCACGTCGGCCGGCACATCCGGGTCGGAATTCTCGTTGATCGTCACGCCGCACGTCGTGTGCGGCACGCAGATCAGGCACGCGCCATCGCGCAGGCCGTGCGCGCGCACTGCATCGCGCACATCCTTCGTGATGTCGAGAAACTGGTTGCGTGCGCCCGTCGAGACCGTCAGGACGTGCATGCGTCTTCCTCCCGTGCGCCGCGCGGCAACGGCGCACCGTGCCGCCGGCTCACGCGTATCTTGACACGTGCGGGAGGCCCTGTAAAGCGCGGCGGGCGGCGGGATCAGCGTTCGGCGTGCATCGCATCGCCGGTGCGATCGAGGAGCTGCAGGCGCTTGATCTCCTGCGCGGCCTTCTCCTGGTGCGGGCTCTTCACATCCGCGCAGCGCGTGAAGTACTCGAGGGCCTTGGCGCGCGCGCCCATCGAGTCGTGACAGCAGGCCAGGTAGTACAACGCCGTGGGCTGGACGGGGTCGATCGCGATCACCTTCTCGAGCTCGGCAATGGCCTCGCGGTACTTCTCCTGCATGGCCAGCGTGTAGCCGAGCGCGAGCGACGGGCCCGTGAACCCCTTGCGGGAGCTCTGGGCCGCACCCCGGAACGACGCCTCGGCCTCGGGCATGCGGTTCAGCTCGACGTAGTACTCCCCCAGGAGGAAGTGAAGCTCGCTGTTGCGCGGTTCCTTCTCGATCGCGCCCGTGAGCGTCGCGATGGCCCGCTCGAACTGCTTGTCGTCGTGGCACGCCCGCGCAAGCCGCATCTGCAGGTCGACGCGCTCGGGCATGGACTCGACTTTCTTCTCGAGCAGGCGGATGCGGCTCTTGGCCGTCGTGGTCGCGCCGGCGCCGTCCCCATCCTTCTCGTCCTCGCCCGCCAGCATGAACGAGTTGCTCTGCGAGGTCTCCTCGGTCACGCAGCCTGCCGCCAGCGCGAACGCCAGCGCCGCGCCCATGATCCGCATGAACATGCCGTGCCTGCGCATGAGGCTCCTCCTCGGGTCAGCTTCGCGCCGCGCGCGGCGCCATGGTCGACCACCGGCCGCACGGGCGGTGCGGCCGCCTGATGCGGGCGCGAATGCCATCGATCGCCGCGGCGGCGGCGCGCGCCCGCGATGATGCTATATCGGCTCGCGCGCGGGAGGAACGCAGCCCGCCGGTCCGGGCCGGTAATCTCGATTGCCAAGCGCGCGCCGATGCGGTACGTTCCTTGACTGCAATTCGCGTTACGGGAAGCTTGCGCAATGACCGACGAACGCACGGGGGCGGCCCGCGAGCCGCGCAGGGAATGGTTCGCGCTCGGGCTGCGCTTCACCTGCGCGGCGCGCTGCGGGCTGTGCTGCTCGGGCGCGCCGGGGTTCGTGTGGGTGACGAACGCGGAAATCCGCGCCATCGCCGCCCGACTCGGGCTGCCGCTCGGCGCCTTCGGCCGCCGGTACCTCAGGCACGCATCCGGCAAGGTGAGCCTCAAGGAGCGCTCCAACGGCGATTGCGCCTTCCTGCAGCGGCCCGCCATGACGTGCGCGATCTACGATGTCCGGCCGACCCAGTGCCGCACCTATCCCTTCTGGCCCGAGATCCTGCGCTCCAGGGAACGATGGGATTCCGAGGCCGACGTCTGCCCCGGCGTCGGCGCGGGCGAGCTACACCCCTGCGAGGCATGCGCGGCCAAGGCCGCGGAGACCCGCCGCGCCGGCCTCGCGACCGCCAGGAAATTCCCGATGGAGGCCGGAGGCCGTACGAGTGCAGAAGGCCGGGGGCGCCCTCGGGTGCCGTAGCGTCGGGCGAAGGCGCCTCTTTCCCCGGCTCCCGCACGCGCATATAATCGTGGCACGCTGCGCCGAACGGACGCACAGAGGTGACGATGAGAGCCGAGACCTGTTCGCGTGTGTCGTTTTCGCGCCGCGCCGCCGCGCGCCTTCTATGCGCGCCGCTGGCCGCGGTCGCGCTCGCCGGCTGCCTGACGCGAGTGCTCGAGATCCGCTCGGATCCCCCGGGCGCCCAGGCGTACATCAACGGCCGCCTCGTCGGCACGACGCCCGCATCCCACACGTTCGACCACTACGGCGACCGCACGCTCGTGCTCGCGCTGGAGGACCATGCCACCGTCTCGGAAACCTGCGCGCTCGACGCGCCGTGGTGGGGCTGCTTCCCCTGCGATCTCTTCGTCGAGCTGTGGCCCGGCGAGGTCGTCGATCGGCACGAGCGGAGCTTCACGCTGGCCAAGAGTCGCAACACGGACGCCGACCTGGACGACCTCCTCAGGAACATGGGCGCCGCCGAGCGCGCCATGCACGCGGAGGAGCAATGACCGCGCGGCCCGGCGATGCCGCCCCGCCGCCCTTCGATCCGCGTCTCTTCCCGGAACGTGCGCGCGCGCTGCTCGACGACCTCGGGCGAAGCCGCATCACGGTCATGGGCCTGGGCCGCTTCGGCGGGGCGATAGGCCTCATCCGCTTTCTGGCCGGGCTCGGCGCCGAGATCACGGTCACCGACAAGGCGTCCGCACGCGACCTCGCGCAGTCCGCGGAGGCGGTCGCCGGTTTTTCCAACGTCATCCTGCGGCTCGGCGGCCACGCGGAGGAGGATGTCGCGCGCTGCGAGACCCTCTTCGTCAACCCGGCCGTGGCGCCGGACAACCCGCTCGTCGCCCGGGCCCGCGCGCGCGGCGCGCGCATCGCGACCGAGATCGGCCTCGCGCTCGCGCTCTGCCCCTGCGACGTCATCGGCGTCACGGGCACGAGCGGCAAGTCCACCACCTCGGCGCTCTGCGCGGCCATGCTCGCGGCCTCGGGCGTGCGCGTCGTGTTCGGCGGCAACGTCGGCGTATCTCTGCTGGCGCGGCCGTCCGAGCTCGCGGCGGCGGAGGCGGTCGTGCTCGAGCTCTCCAGCTTCCAGCTCCACCACCTCGACGCAGGCCGGCTTCCGTATCGACCGCCGCGCATCGCCGCGCTCGTCAACGTGTACTGCGATCACCTCAACTGGCACGGCGCCTTCGGGGAGTACGCGCGCTGCAAGCGCCTGATCTTCGCGCCGCGCGATGACGAGGCCTGGGCCGTCGCGGCCGGCGACGACGGCCTCGCGCTCCCGTGGGCGCTCCGCAGCGGGCGCCGCGTCTTCGCGATCGGCAGCGCGCCGGACGGCGCGTCCGCATCGATCGCGGGCGCCGGCGAGATCGTGCTTCGCCGCGACGGGCGCACCGAGCCCCTCTTTGCGCGCCGCGATCTCGCGCTCCCGGGCGCGATCAACCGCACGAACGCATCGTTCGCGGCCGCGCTGGCCGTGCTCGGGGGCGCGACGCGCGCGGGAATCCTCGATGCCGTGCGGACCTTCCCGGGCCTCCCCCACAGGCTCGAGCGCGTCGCCACGATCAACGGGGTCGCGTTCGTCAACAGCTCGGTCGCCACGACGCCGCTCGAGGCCGCGCGCACGCTGGACGCGGTCCCGGGTCCGACCGTGCTGCTCGCGGGCGGCGCCGCCGAGAAGGGGCTCCCCTTCGACGTCCTGGCGCGGGCCGCGCGCCGCGGGACCCGCTGCGCGGTGTTCTTCGGGCAGACCGCGCCGCAGCTTCAGGAGGATTTCAAACGCGAGGCGCCGAGCGTGCGTACCATCCTGACGGAGGACCTGGCGCGGGCGTTCGAGGCGGCCGGCGCCGAGGCTCGCCCCGGCGACACGGTGATCCTCGCGCCCGGCGCGCCGAGCTTCGACGGCTTTCTCAACTTCCAGGCGCGCGGCGACGCGTTCAAGGACGCGGTGCGCCGCCTCGGGCAGGCTGCGGTGCACGCATGAGCAAGGACCGGCCGAACTTCGTCTGTCAGGAGTGCGGGGCGCGCGCGATCAGGTGGCTCGGCCGGTGCCCGAACTGCGGCGCGTGGCACACGCTCGTCGAGGAGCGCGCGGGGCCGGCCGCACCGGACCGCACGCT
>JBFZCA010000561.1:0-4696 GCA_041308205.1 Planctomycetota bacterium
TCCGAGACCTTGCGTGAGACCGCCGTGCCATCGGCAAGCACGAACCGCAATGTCCTCTTGGGCTTCAACCCCAGCGCCTTCCATACCTTGACGGGAAGCAGCGAGTACGAGGCCCCGCTGTCGATGAGAAAGCTCACTCGCCTCCGCGCGCCCTTGTCGTTCCCGACCGTCCCTTCGATGTACGTCAACCCCATACGCGCCTCCGATCGAACGGCCGCGCCAAAGTCCAACGCCTTGCATCGTAATGGGCGCGCGCGGCCGCGGCAAGCATTCGGACGGGTTCACTATCGGAATCCGGGGACAGTCCCCGGATTCCGGATCCTCACCCCCGCCGCTCGATCTCGATTGCGCAGATCTGCGGGGCCTCCCGCACCGGGACGAACAGGATCTCGAGCAACGCGTCGGCGCCCTCGATCTCGAAGGTCCTGCGGTCGGCCGCCGCCACGCCCGCGCGCTGCGGCTTGTGCTTCTCGAGGACCGTCTTCCCCTCGATTTTGACGTCGAAGACGCACGCTTGCGAGGGGTTTAAGTACATCTCCACGAAGTGCAGCGTCACGCGGTAGTCCCCCGGGAGAACCGGCACGCAGTAGCTCGCGGAGGCGGGAGCCTTCTCCGTGAAGCGCCGGACCGTGCGGTAGATCGCGGGGTCGCCGGCCGCGGAGATCCTCTCCCGCTCGGCGCTCCAGGGCGGAGCGTCCTCCGTGACATCGTGCGCGAGTCCGCCGGCGAAGAACCGATCGCCGTGCCAGAGGACGCCGTTCGCGTCCCCGTGCTCGCCGCCTCCGCAGTTGATCCTGATCGCCCCGTCGTCCCCCAGGCGCTCGAGGGCCCATCTGACCTCGGCGGCACGCGCCCTCACGGCCTCGCCTCCGCTCTCCGGCGCCTTCGCCGCGAGCGCATCGAGCTCGGCGAACGCACCGGCAAGCTCCTTCCGGTCGAGCCAGAGCGCGACCATCAACCACACGTTCCACACGGCCTCGGCCCGGCCGGAACCCGCCGCGACGTACTCCCCCAGCCGGGCGCGAAGCCTGTCGAGGGCCTCCCCGAAATCGCCGTCGCGGTGCTCGCGGAAAAGATCCGCGAGGTGCTCCGCAACGTAGGCGAAGCGCTCCTCTCCTCCCGGCTCGACCGACTCCAGGAAATCCGCGAGCGCCTCGGCGGGCCGTCCCAGCTTCCCGAGGCAGATCCCCCGGTTCGCGAGGGCGTACGCGCCCTTGCGGTCGATCTCCACGCTGCGGTCGAAGGCGGCGAGGGCCTCCTCGTATCTCTCGTTCGCGAGGAGCGCCGACGCGTAGTCCGAGACGACCGAGGGCACGCGGGCGTAGCGCGCATCGCCGGCGGCCCCGCCGAGAAGCTCGATGCCCTTCGCGCGCACCTCGGGATGCTCGCTCGCCTTGGCCATCGTGTTGCCCAGGCGCATGATGTTCCCGAGCTGCACATCGCCGGGGGTCGTGTCCCGGAGCACCCGCTCGGCCGCCGTCAGATAGTGCTCGACGGCGTCCTCATCGAGCCCGAGCCGCTCGTAGATCCGCCCCAGGTGGGCGTGGGCAAGGTGCCAGTCGGGGTTGAGCTCGACGGCCCGGCGGAGCTTCTCCAGCCCCTCGAGGAGCCTGCCCTCCGTCATGTACAGATCGGCGCCGTAATTGGCGAGCGCCATCCAGCATTCCGGATCCAGCCGGATCGCCTCCTCCAACAGCCTCCGCCTTTCCCGCTCCCAGCCCGGGCGCTTCTGGATCCCGTGGGTCAGCGCGAGCGAGGCGCAGCAGAGGGCGCTCGGCAGGATCGCGTAGCTCTCCTCGAGCAGCCGGCGCCCTTCATCGACCTTCTCCATGCGCACGAGCGCCGTGCCCAGATTGGAAAGCGTCGCGGGGTTGCGCGGATTGCGCTCGAGCGATTGCTCGTACCAGCGCACGCTCTCCGCGATCTCGCCCCAGTCGTAGTGGAGCTGCCCCATGGTGTGGTACGCGCCGAAGTGACCCGGGTCGAGCTCGATGGCCCTGCGGCAGCTTTCCTTGGCGACGTCGTACTTCTTCTGTCCGTGCAGCGCCACGGCCAGCATGTGGTGCGCTCCCGCGTCGCCGCCGTCCAGGGCGACGGCCGCACGCGCGGCTTGCTCCGCCTCCTCGAAGCGCCGCAGCCTTGTCAGGCAGTAGCTCCGGAGGCGCTCGCGAAGCACATTCGCGCTCAGCCTCTCCGACCAGTCGAGCGCCGCCTCCCAGTCGCGGCCGTAGAGGTAGGCGAGCACGATCCAGGCCGCCGCGAGGTCCTTCTGGTCCTCGGGGCGGGAGGCGTGGAGATCCAGGAAGGTCCTGCGGGCCGCTTCCTTGTCCCCCTGCATGTGGAGCACCCGGCCGAGGTACAGGCGGGGCTCCATGGCGTCGGGCCACACGTGGCTCGCGATGCTGAAGTCCGCAAGGGCGCCCGCCGGCTCTTTCGCGGCGAGACGCGCCTGCCCGTGCCGCAGGCGGGACTCCATGCTGAATCCCTCGTAGGGCGCCTCGTCCTCCGCCGTCGAATCCATGAGGATGCCGTAGGCGGCGGCGGCGTCTCCCCAGCGCCTCTCGCGCTCGGCCCGGCGGCTCTCGTACCAGGTTCTCGCCCAGCGGGACGACGATGCCGCCGCTGCCTTCTGAGCTCCGGATTCGGCCGCCTCCGCCTCCTCGTCCCGCCCGAGCGCGCGGTGAATCTCGGCGGCGAGGACGAGCCCGGGAACGAAGTCCGGGCGGATCGCCAGCAGGTGCTCGATCTTCTGGAGGGCCGCCTCCGGCTCGCCGCGCAGGTCGAGCGCCCGGGCCCAGTGGTAGCAGGCCTCGTGCCCGTCGAAGCCCGGCGGCACGGCGGCCGCGGCCAGCTCCAGCTCGAGGAGCGCCTCGTCGAGCTCTTCCCGCGAGGGCGGCGCGGTGATCGCGTCCAGGCGCAGGCCGGTGAAGAGGTCGGCGGGATCCGACCGGTGGGGGGAGTTCATGGCGAGGTGCTGGTTCATCTCGCCGATCTGAATCCGCGAGACCGCGCGCGCGATCCGGCTCCTGTACTCGGCCCGGGCCTTCAGCTCCTCGACGGCTCTCCCCTCGGCGAGGCGGACGCGGTACTGATGCACGAGGAGCGCCGAGACGCCGGCGAGCAGGACCAAGAGCACCGCGGCGCCGATCCTGAGCGCGTGCCGTTTCGCGCGGCGCAGGAGCCGTTCGATCGGGGCCTGCGGCCGCGCCTCGATCGGCTCCCCCCGGACGAACCTCCGCAGATCCTGGGCCAGCGCCTCGGCCGTCCCGAAGCGGTCCTTGGGATTCTTCCGCAGGCACTTCATCACGATCGTGTCGAGATCCCGCGGAAGGCGCGGGCGGAGTTTCCGCGGGCTCTCGGGATCGCGCGAGATGATCTGCGCGAGCGTGTCCTGGTGGGACTTGCCCTGGAACGGCGGCCGCTCCGCGAGCATCTCGTAGAGCGTCGTCCCGAGGGAGTAGATGTCGGTGCGGTGGTCGATCTCGACCCGCCGCGCCTGCGCCTGCTCGGGGCTCATGTAGAGCGGCGTGCCGACGGCGGCGCCGGTCGCCGTCAGGCTCTCGAGCCCCTCCTGCCGCGCCAGCCCGAAGTCCAGGATGCGAATCCGGCCGTTCCCGTCGAGGATGAGGTTCGAAGGCTTGATGTCGCGGTGCACGATGCCGCGGGAGTGCGCGTGGTGGAGCCCGTCCGCCGCGCCGGCGAACGCCGCCGCCAGGCGGCTCCAGTAGCGGAGCTCGACATCCTCGCTTCCGGCGATGGTTCTCGGCGCGCGTCCCTCGGCCGGGGTCTCCGCGTGCGCGCCCGGCCCGTCATCCTCTTCGCTCTGCGCGAAGGCCTTCGAGCACGACTCGAGAAGCTCCAGCTTATCGGCCTCCTTGCCCGTCGCGGCTCGAATCCGCGCGAGGATGCGGTCGAGCGTCTTTCCCTCGACCAGCTCCATGGCGTAGAAGGGCGTCTTGTCGTCCTGCCCCACGGCATACACGGGGACGACGTTGGGGTGGTTCAGCTTGCCGGCGGCCCGAGCTTCCCGCATGAAGCGGTGGAAGGCCTTCTCGTCGGCCGCGATGGCGGGAGGGAGGACCTTCAGGGCGACCGGCCGCTCCATGGATTGCTGCCATGCGTCGTAGACGATCCCCATGCCGCCCCGGCCGATCCGGCGGCGGAGCGTGTAGTCCCCGAGGGTGCCAAGCGGGCCGGCCTCCTCCGGGCCCCGCTGGAGCTCGATGTAGGCTTCCATGTCCTCGAGGATCGCGGACCCGAGCAGCGGGTGGTCCTCGCGGATCTGCTCGGGGTCGATGAAGCCCCGCAGGTTGAGCTGCTCGACGTAGCCCGCAAGCAGCGCCTCGAACTCGGGGTTGGAGCGCGGATCGCCGGCGGTCGGGCCGCCGTCCCGGTCATTCGGCATGGCGTTCGCCCTCCGGTTCCATCATCCGCGCCGGCAGGTGCAGGCTCTCCGTGTTGCCGAAGCGCGTGCGCAGCTCGCGCAGGCCTCGGGCGATGAGGTGCTTGACGGCGTTGGGCGTTCGGTCCATCCTGGCCGCGATCTCCTTGAACGTCAGGCCCTCGATGCGGGCGAGGGTCAGCGCCTGCCGGTGGTCGGGCTGCAGGTCCTCGAGCGCGGACCTGAGCCGGTCGAAGCGCTCCTCGCGGCGGATCGTCTGGCTCTGGGTGGGGCCGGGGGCGGCGACCGCCGACT
>JBFZCA010000562.1:0-5675 GCA_041308205.1 Planctomycetota bacterium
CGCTCGTCAACGCGTCGATTCTCGCGACCGACACGGCGTACCGTTTTGCGAACGGCCGCTTCTACGGATGGGAAGGCATCGACTGCTGCGCGGGCACGTGCGGCCACGTGTGGATGTACGCGCAGGCGGTTGGGAGGCTTTTTCCGGAGCTCGAGCGCGACCTGCGCGAGCGCGTCGATCTTGGTCTCGCGATGCAGCCCTCGGGCGGCGTCCACTTCCGCGCGGAGTGCAACCAGAGCGTGGCTGCGGACGGCCAGGCCGGCGTCGTCCTGCGCGCCTACCGCGAGCATCAGATGACGCCCGACGCCGCGTTCCTCCGGAGAAACTGGCCGGCGATCGCGCGCGCGCTCAGGTACCTGATCGATCAGGACGGGAACGGCGACGGGCTGCTCGAAGGAGCGCAGCACAACACGCTCGACGCGGACTGGTACGGCAAGATCCCCGCGATGAGCTCGCTCTACCTTGCGGCGCTCAAGGCGGGAAACGCGATGGCCGAGGAGGCCGGCGACGCCGAGTTCGCGGCGCTTACGGCGCGCATTCTCGCGGAGGGACGCACGAACATCCTGGCGCTCTTCAACGGCGAGTACTTCATCCAGATCGAGGATCCCGCGCACCGCGACGTGATCGGCGTCGGCACGGGCTGTCACATCGACAACGTGTTCGGCCAGAGCTGGGCGTTCCAGGCGGGCCTGGGGAGAATCATCGACGAGGGCCCGGTCAGGAAGGCGCTCGACTCGCTCTGGAAGTTCAACTTCACGCCGGACATTGGGCCGCTGCGCGCGTCGCTTCCCGACAACATCAAGGGCCGGCCCTATGCGCTTGCGGGGGAGGCCGGGCTCCTCATGTGCACGTGGCCGCTCGGCGGCAAGCGCGCCGACTGGCAGCGCCACTGGCAGTACGGGTACTTCAACGAGTGCATGACCGGGTTCGAGTACCAGGTCGCCGGGCACATGCTCTGGGAAGGCATGGTCGAGCGCGGCCTCGCCATCACGCGCGCCATTCACGACCGCTACAGCCCGGCGAAGCGCAACCCGTACAACGAGATCGAGTGCAGCGACCACTACGCGCGGGCCATGGCGAGCTACGGCGTCTTCCTGGCGGCCTGCGGGTACGAGCACCACGGTCCCAAGCAGTACCTGGCCTTCGCGCCGCGGCTCTCGCCCGAGAGCTTCAGCGCGGCGTTCACGGCCGCCGAGGGCTGGGGGCTCTTCCGGCAGGAGCGGACGGGCGCGACGCAGCGGGAGACCATCGAGGTGCGATGGGGTTCGCTCACGCTGCGAAGCTTCGCATTCGAGGCGCCGGAGTCGGTTCCTGCGGAAAAGGTGCGTGCGACGCTCGGCGGAAAGTCGATCGAGTGCCGTGCGACGCGCGACGGCGCCCGGATCCTCGTCACCTTCGCGCAGCCCGTCGTGGCGCGGGCGCCGGCCGAGCTCGTGATCGGCGCGCAGTGACGCCGGCCGCGCGTGCGGCCGGCGCTACGGGGCCTGCTCGTACTCGATGATCTGCATGTCGAGGTCGTACTCGACGGCCTCGATGCCGTTCGCGTAGGCCGTGCCCGCGGCGTACGAATCCGGCGCGGCCTTGCGATAGGGATTGAAGCCGGGGCGGTCGTCGCTCACCTGGCCCTTGATGTTCGTGTAGCCGTGGAGCGTGGCGCGGCTCTCGATGCTCTGGAACTCGATCGCGTAGCGCTCGCCCGGCACGAGCGGCACCTCGCCCGGCGCGTACGCGGCGCCGAACATGCCCCAGGACGCATCGCCCGTCCAGTTGCCGTTGCCCGAGGCGATCTTCTCAAGGCCGATGGCGGGGCCGTGCGGGCCGCCGCGCCTGACGCGCACGCATGCGCGCTGCCGCTCCAAAGGCGGGTGCGCGCCCGAGACCGCGGCGTAGAGGATCACGCCGGCGAGGCTCCGGCCCTGCGCGATGTACGTCTGCGCCCACGTGCGGCGGAATCCCGCGAACTCCTGGAACTCCGTCTGCACGCGCTTGTTGTACGGAATCCTGAGGCCGTCGCCGTCAGTCGCGACCGCGAGCCAGAGGTCGCGTCCCGTCGCGCCGGTCGCGCCCGAAGGCCCGAGCCGGTAGCAGTCGCACGCGGTGTCGTCATCCTCGCGCCAGAAGGCCTGGAAGACGCCGCCGGGCGTCTCGGCGGCGATGCGGACGGTGTACTTCTTCCCCGGCGTGAGCGGCACCTCGCCCGAGCTCCAGCCCGCGGCCCAGAGATAGTTCTTCGGTCCCCCGCAATCGACGCCGGGAACGGGCATCGCCGGCCCGATCCGCGGCCACGTGTCGGGCGTTCCCGGCCCTTCCGCGTGCACCGAGACGCACAGCGTCTGCGCGCCGGGGCCGGGTCCGTCGATGCCGTCGTGGACGAGCCGAAAGCCGACCTGCGTCACGCTCGTGCCGCGTGCGACGAACGTCTGGAAGTAGTGCGTCGCGCCCTTGGGGTCCCAGGCGGATTCGGCGAAGTTGAAGAAGTCGAACGCGGGCCGCACGGCGAGGCTCAGCTTCTCGCCCGGCGCGCAGACGATATCCGCGAGGACGATCGGGCGCATGCAGCGGCCCGGCGTCGAGAAGAGCAGCGTCCGGGTGCCCGGAGCGCCGGCGATGCGGTACCACCCGGCGGGCTCCGTCTCCCACGTGCGGAACGAGCTGCCCTCGCGTCCCCCTCCCGTCAGGTTGGCGAAGCAGGTGATCGCCGTGAAGGGCATCATGTCCTGCCCGCCGGGGACGCGCGGGTGGAGAATCCGGCCGCTGATTTCGACCTGCGAGAAGGCGAGCGCGGCCGCGAGCAAGTGGCAGAGCGTGACAGTCGTGCGCATGCGGGCGCCTCCGTTGTGTTTCCGTGCCGATCATTGCATCATAAGAGCGAGGCTTCGTTGACGACAAGGAGGCGGCCATGGTTCGCACTGGAGTTGCGTTGCTCGCGGCGCTGGTTGCGCCGGCGTGCGCCGGCGAGGCGCTGTCCCTGCATCCCCGGAATCCGCACTATCTCCAGTTTCGCGGGAAACCGGCGATCCTCATCACATCGGGCGAGCACTACGGGGCGGTGCTCAACCTCGACTTCGACTACGTGCCGTACCTCGATGAGCTCGAGGACAAGGGGCTCAACCTGACGCGGACGTTCTCGGGCGTGTACTGCGAGTCGGCCAAGTCGTTCAACATCAAAGGGAACCCGCTGGCGCCCGCCGCGCTCAAGTACGCCTGCCCGTGGGCGCGGAGCGCGGCGCCGGGCTACGCCGGCGGCGGCGCCAAGTTCGACCTGACGAAATGGGACGATGCCTACTTCGCACGGCTGCGCGATTTCGTCGCGCAGGCGGGCGCCCGCGGCATCGTCGTCGAGTACGTCCTCTTCTGCCCCTTCTACGAGGACGAGATGTGGCGCTTGAGCCCCATGAACGCCGCCAACAACGTGAACGGCATCGGGGCCATGCCGCGGACCGAGGTCTACACGCTCAAGGACGCGCGCATGCAGGCCGTCCACGATGCCTTCGTCCGCAAGGCCGTCGCGGCGCTCAACGAGTTCGACAACCTGTACTACGAGATCTGCAACGAGCCGTACTTCGGCGGCGTGACGATGGCGTGGCAGCGGCACATCGCCGGCACGATCGTCGATGCGGAAAAAGGGCTGCCGGTCCGGCACCTGATCGCGCAGAACATTGCCAACGACAAGGCCGAGGTCGCCGACCCGCACCCGGCGGTCTCGATCTTCAACTTCCACTACGCGCGGCCGCCCGAGGCCGTCGCCATGAACTGGGGCCTCGGCAAGGTCATCGCGGATGACGAGACCGGGTTCAAGGGCAGCGCCGATGCGACCTACCGCACGGAGGGCTGGGACTTCATCATCGCGGGCGGCGCGATCTACAGCAACCTGGACTACTCGTTCACGCCCGACCACGAGCGCGGCACGGCGAAGGCCGATGCGCCCGGCGGCGGAAGCGCGGAGCTCAGGCGGCAGCTCCGGATTCTGAAGGACTTCATGCACGGCTTCGATTTCCTCGCCATGCAGCCGCACAACGAGATCGTGAAGGGCGGGGTGCCCGCGAAGGCGACGGCGCGCGTCCTGGCCGAGCCGGGCCGCGCCTACGCGATCTACCTGAACGGCGGCGCCAAGGCCGAGCTCGCGCTCGAGCTGCCCGCGGGCGCGTACAAGGCGCAGTGGGTCGACACGAAGACCGGCGCCGTCGCCGCCGAGGAGGCGTTCACGCACGGGGGCGGAGTCCGGACGCTCGCCTCTCCGGCGTACAAGGACGACATCGCGCTGCGCATCACGCGCTGAGTGCGGCGCGGCAGACGTGGATCGCGCCGCGCGCCGGCGAGGACGGACGTCGCCACGAAGACACGAAGACACCAAGGGCGGCGTATGTCGTCCGGCGCCGGGGGCCGACTCCACGATCGTTCTTGCCGTCGTCACGCCCTCGTGCGTGAGCCGTTTCCTGATTCACCACGGCGACGAAGAGGGTTTCGATGGGGCCTCTGTGCCCCGCGACGATGTTCATGGCGCGGGGGGCGCGGGCGGCGCGGAAGGGCGGCGCGGGCCGAGCGCGCGCACGATCTTGTCGAGAAGCGCATCGGCGCGGCCGGGGGCGACCACCTCCACGCGGAACTCACTCCAGAAGTGCGTGCACAGCGGGTGGCGGCCGTGCCGCTGGAAGGTGACCAGCAGCGGCTTGGTCGTGCGCAGAAGCATCAGGAGCTCCTCGACGAACGCGGGGCAGGCAAGCTCCATGGCCGCGACCTCGTCGACGACGATGAGATCGCACGAGGCGCGCGCCTCGCGCAGCGCGGGCGCGGCGATTGACTCGAAGGACGCGACATCGACGCCGTACCTGCCGACCTGCACGTTCGACGGCGCGTTGACGCGCGCCATGACGCCCGACCGGCCCGACGCGATGTCGACGACCGTGAAGCCCGTGCGCTCGCGTCCCTCGCGAAGCTCGCTCGTGTAGATGCCGCCGATGCGAAGGTCGTTCCGGAGCGCATCGACGACGCGCCTGATGAGCGTCGTCTTGCCGCTGCCGGGGTCGCCGGTAATTGCGATGCGCGTGGGTGCCCGCACGTTGCGCTCCTTTCTTCGGCGCGTCACGTCTTCGCTCGCGCCGCGGCGATGAGGAGATCGACGACCGCCTGGACGGGCAGAGGGTCATGCTCTCCCGCCGGAGCGGGCGTCAGGCCGGCCGGTCCGCGCCGGATCTTGGCGAACGGCGTCGAGCCCGTGCGGCTACCCGCCGTGAGGGCCGGCAGCGCCGCGGCGCCCATGCGCGCGAGGCGCGTGAAGGCGCGCGCCGCGGTCTGGTACTCGGCGCTCGCGAGCTGTGCGATCAGGGCGGCGGCTTCGTCCTGATCCGCCGGCTGCGCGGCCGGCGCCGCGGAGGGCGGCGGCGGGGAAGGCTGCGGCGGGTGGAGCGGAGGAGGCGGCGCCTGGCGGGGCGGAGGCCGACGAGGCGGCGGGGGCTGAACAGGCGGAGGAGGCCGGCGGGGCGGAGGGGCCGGCGGCTTGATGTCCTTCGGAATTGCGGCGGACGCGCGCGGCGCGGCGGCACGGTCCGCGAGGACGGCATCCCGCGCGTCCGCGGGCGCGCCGAGCTTGCGAAGCTGGCGATAGACGCCCGCAACCAGCGCGCCGAGAAGCGCGAGGCAGAGAAGCGCGCCGGCGACGAAGTACCAGAGCGCTT
>JBFZCA010000563.1:0-5616 GCA_041308205.1 Planctomycetota bacterium
TGTTCCGTACCCGACGGTGTGGACGGGCCCGCCGGCCTCAGTACTCGCGCTTCCGCTGCAGCCCGGGCTGCGGCACCGGGTACTTGCCGTCCGCGTCGGCGACGAGCGGCGCCGGGCCATCGCTCGCCAGCGTGTCGACGCCGGGCGCGAATTCGTGGTCGCTGTTGAGGATCTCCTCGTACGTGATGGTCCGGCCGGTGTGCGCGGCCATGCGGCCCATCGAGGTGACGAGGCTCGCCTCGGCGCCGCGCCTGGCCTCGTTGTACGGCTTGTCCTGCCGGATCGCCTCGATCAGGTCATCCCACTCGAGCTGATACGGATTGGGCTCGGGCTCCTTGCACTTCCACACCGCATCGGCGGCGGCGGGATTCTGGCCCTTGTAGATGCGGCAGCGGGCGGGCGTGTGCGCCGCGCTCGATATCACCCCCAGGCCCTTGCTGCCGTGCGCATAGCTCGCGAACTCCTCGTCGGCGCCCACCATGCAGCGGCCGTACAGGAAGAGCTTGCTGCCGTCGCCGAAGGTGTACTCGACCGCGTAATTGTCGAAGTTCTGGTCGACGGACCTGCCGCGGTAGTGCCGGCCGCCCGTGGCCTGCGCCCTGACCGGCCAGGAGCCCTTCACCCAGCAGCACTCGTCGATGTTGTGAATGTAGAAATCGCTGTAGCAGCCGCCGCCCGACCACAGGAAGCTGTGGAAACGCTGCGTCTGGTACATGACCTCGGTCATGTTCGCCGGCTTGGGATCGGATGCGAAGGACCCCACCGGGCCGTGCATGCGGTAGGCGCGCATCGCGATGATGTCGCCGATCATGCCTTCCCTGACGCGATCGATGAGCTCGTAACGCGCCCGGCAGTGGCGGCACATGAGCCCCACGCCGACCTTGAGGTTCTTCTTCACGGACTCGTCGGCGAGCGCGAGCAGTCTGCGCGTCGTCGGCCCGTCGACCGTCACGGGCTTCTCCATGAACACGTGGATGCCCTTCTCGATCGCGTACTTGAAGTGCACCCAGCGGAACGCGGGCGGCGTCGCGAAGATCGCCACATCGCCCGCCTTCAGGCAGTCCATGGCCTTCGCGTAGGCGTCGAAGCCCAGGAACCTGCGCTCGGGGGGCGCGTCGACCTTGTCGCCGAAGCCGCGCTTCAGGTTCTCGTAGCTGCCCTTCAGGCGGTTCTCGAAGATGTCGGCCATGGCGACGAGCTTCATGGGCCCGCCCTTGGTCGACAGCGCCTCGCCCGCCGCGCCGGTGCCGCGGCCGCCGCAGCCGATGAGCGCGACCTGGATCAGGTCGCTCCCCGCCGCATGCACGAACGGAATGCCCGCCGCCGCCAGCGTCGAGGCGCCGGCGATCATCCCCGCGTCGCCCAGGAATCTGCGCCGCGACCCGGTCCGTCTCTGCGTGTCACTCATGCTCGTTCTCCTTGGTTTGTGCGTTCTCTCGTGTGCCAGCCGTTCCGCGAGGTGCGCGACGTTCTCATCATAGCCGCGGAGGCGGGCCCGGTAAAGACGCAGGCGAACGCCGCGAGCGCCGGCGTCCCGGCTTGCCTCCGCACCGCCGAGCGGCTACGATCATCGCAGCACCCGAGTTCGAAAGGAGAACCAATGTCGCCCGCACTGATGCCCCTCGTGCTCGCCTTCGCCGCCGCGGCGCCGATGCCGCCTGCGGCGCCCGCACCCGCCCCGGATCCCCTGCGCGCAACCGACGCCCAGATGCAATGGTGGCGCGAGGCGCGCTTCGGCCTCTTCATCCACTGGGGCCCCGTGAGCATCGCAGGCACGGAGATCGGCTGGTCGCGCGGCGGGGAGCGGCGCGGCACGGGCGGCACGGGCGAGATCCCCGTCGGGGTCTACGACAACCTCTACAAGGAGTTCAACCCGGTCAAGTTCGATGCCGCGGAGTGGGTCGCGATCGCCAAGAGCGCGGGCATGAAGTACCTCGTCTTCACGAGCCGGCACCACGACGGGTTCTCCATGTTCGACACCAAGCACTCGGACTACAAGATCACCGCCTCGCCGTTCGGGCGCGATGTCGTCGAGGAGCTCGGCGATGCGTGCCGCGCGGCAGGCATCAAGTTCGGCTTGTACTACTCCCCGCCCGACTGGCATCACCCCGACTACCGGACCGAACGCCACGCGCGCTTCATCGAGTTCCTGCACGGCCAGCTCAGGGAGCTGTGCACCGGCTACGGCACGGTCGACATCATCTGGTTCGACGGCCTCGGCGGCTCCGCGGCGGACTGGGGCTCGGCGAAGCTGATCCCCATGATCAGGAGCCTCCAGCCGGGCGTCATCATCAACAACCGCGCCGGGCTCCCCTGCGATCACGACACGCCCGAGCAGGAGATCGGCCGCTTCCAGCGCGGCCGCGCGTGGGAGTCGTGCATCACGATCTGCCGGCAGTGGGCCTGGAAACCGAACGATGCCCTGAAGTCCCTCCGGGAGTGCGTGCACACGCTCGTTCGCTGCGCGGGCGGCGACGGCAACCTCCTTCTCAACGTCGGCCCCATGCCGACCGGGGAAATCGAGCCGCGCCAGGTCGCGCGGCTGAAGGAAGTCGGCGCATGGCTCGCCGCGTACGGTGAATCGATCTACGGGACGCGCGGCGGGCCGTTCATGCCGGGCGCATGGGGCGCGAGCACGTGCAAGGGGAATGACGTCTACGTGCACGTTCTGGACTGGGGCCAGGCCGCGGACGGCTTGGTCCTGCCGCCGCTTCCCGGGAAGATCGTCCGCAGCGCCGTGCTCACGGGCGGGGCGGTGCAGGTCGCGCAGTCCCCTGATGCGATCACAATCGCGGTGGCCGCGAAGGATCGCGATCCCATCGATACGCTGCTCGTTCTCACGCTCGACGTCCCCGCCGCCGACATCGCGCCCATCGCGGCCGCATCCGGGTCCCTCGCCGCCGGAAAGAAGGCGAGCGCGTCCAACGTGTACATGAACAACCCCGCGCACGGCGCCGGCAAGGCCGTGGATGACGACGATGCCACGCGCTGGGCGACCGACGCCGGCACGAAGGACGCGTGGCTGGAGGTCGATCTCGGCGCGCCCATGACGTTCGACCGCGCCGCGATCAGCGAGGAGTACGACCGCGTGACCGCGTTCGAGCTGCGCGCCAAGCAGGGCGATGCATGGATCGCGTTCTTCAAGGGGAATCGCATCGGACGGCGCGGCGCCTTCAGCTTCCCGGCCGTGAAGGCGCAGGTCGTCAGGCTCCAGATCCTCTCGGCCGGCGACGGCCCCACGATCTGGGAGTTTCAGCTCTTCAAGCCGAAGCCATGAAGCCGGCGTCAGACAACCGGCCCCCGCGCGCTCCGAACGCCCTCGCGCGAGAGGAGTAACCTTCGACCGAGCAATGACTTCCGTACGAGGGTTGACGCGCGCCCCCGTTTCGTGGAAAATGGGGTTTTACGCTCGGGCTCCGCAAGAGCCCGCATGACGAGGAAAGAACCTGCACGCGATCACAATGAGAATGCTCGCGGTCTCCGCGTTTGGGGCGGGTATGATTGCTCCGAGAGTTGTCATGCGCGTGCATTCCGTCGAGTGCACAAGGGTCTGAATGGCGCCTAATGACGTTCCTCTGCATCGCCGTATGCGGTCGAAATAGGAGAACTCCAATGCGTACTCTTTCCATGGTCTTCGTGGCGGCGTGTATGGTCGGCGGCAACGTATCCGGCGCGACGATCAACGTCCCCGCCGATGTTCGCACGATCCAGAGCGCGATCAACGCCGCGGCGACGGGCGACACGATCCTCGTGGCCCCCGGCACCTACACGGAAGCGATCGTCGTCAACAAGGACTTGACGCTGCGAAGCTCCGGCGGCGCCGCCGCGACGGTGCTGCGCGTGGGCTCCACCAAGAAGATCGTCGTCACGGTGAGCGCGGGGCGCACCGCCGCCACGGTGATCGAGGGCTTCACGATCACCGGCGCCACCCTCACGACCGGCGGCGCGCTGACAATACAGGATGCAAGCCCCGTCATCAGCCGCAACATCATCCGCAACAACACGACCGGCCAGGGCGGCGCCGCGCTGCGGGTGACGTCAACGACCGGCATGCACGCGCCCACGATCGTCAACAACATCATCTATTCGAACACCTCGACCACGTCGGGCGGCGCCGTCGCCGTCAACAACGTCGGCGCGCTCCTCTTCGCCGGCAACACCGTGTGCGGCAACAGCGCGGCGACGACGGGCGGCGGCTTCCAGGTCGAGGCCGGGTCCGCGAACATTCAGATCGTCGACTGCATCTTCTGGGCGAACGGCGCGAGCAACCTCGGCGGCGTCACCGCCGCGATGATCTCCTACTGCGACGTCGAGGGCGGCGCGCCCGAGGGCGGCACCGGCAACATCGCGGTCGATCCCCAGTTCGTCAACGCCGCAAGCCGCAATTACCATCTGCTCGCCACGAGCCCCTGCTGCGACGCGGGCACGACCGTGGCCGCGCTGACCATCGATTTCGACGGCGACACGCGCGACGCGACGCCGGACATCGGCGCCGACGAGTATCGCGTGCCGTCCGTCACGGGCCTCACGTGCACGCCCGACGTGCTCGACGTGCTGCTGGAGTGGACGAACCCCTGGACCGGATACACGTCCATCGAGATCTTCAGGGACGGAGACCCGACGGCGATCGCGACGCTGGCGGGAACGGCGGTCGCCTACACGGACAGCTCCGTGGCTCCCGGCGATCACAGTTATGCCGTCGTCGCGTATTACAACACCGAAGCGTCGTCCCCGGCCGAGTGCGCATCCGTGCACGTCGAGGTGCCGCCCGTCACGGGCCTATCCTGCACGCTCAACGGCGACGTCGCCGATCTGGCATGGACCAACGGCTACGTGTACACGAACGTGCGCATCCTCCGCGAGGGCGCCGAGGTCGCGCTGCTTCCGGGGAGCGCCGTGTCGTACCAGAGCACGGCGCTCGTCGTGGGCCCCAATAACTTCCAGGTGATCGGCGTCCTCGACGGCGTGTCGTCGGACGCGGCGGCATGCACGGTCGAGCTGCCCCTCGCGCCGCCGTACGACTTGACCTGCACGGCGGGAACCGCAAACCTCACCGTGACGCTCCGGTGGACGAACGGCGACGCGTACGACAGCATCGAGATCCGCCGCAACGGCACGCTCGTCCAGACGCTGGCCGGCGCCCCCACCAGCTTCATCGACACCTTGACCGCGCCCGGCGAGTACGTGTACAGCGTGATCGGGAAGATCGGCACGTACGCGTCGGCGGCCGCCGTGTGCACCGCGACCGTGACGTACGTCCCGCCGGTGACGAACCTCCTGTGTCCGATCGGCACCGACAGCATCGCGCACCTCACGTGGACGAACGGCGCCGCGAACTACACCGGCATCGCGATCACCATCGACGGCGTTCAGGCGCCCGGGACGCCCTTGACGGGCAGCGCCCAGGCGTACGATTCGGCGGTGCTCGCGCCGGGTTCGCACACGTTCGGCGTGCAGCCCTTCATCGACGTCTACCAGGCAAGCCCGGCGGCGTGCACCGCCGCGGCGCCGCTCCCGCCGCCGGCGGCATTCACCTGCACGCCCTCGACGACCAGCCTCGCGGTCGCGCTCGCATGGACCAACGGCTGGGCCTACGCCAGCGTCGTCGTCCGCCGC
>JBFZCA010000564.1:0-3244 GCA_041308205.1 Planctomycetota bacterium
GGACGAGTTCCTGCGCGGGCTCCTCGGCGGCCGGACCGATGTCGGCATCGTGCGCCGGAACGCGGCGGCGGCGCTCGGCGCGCGTCCCGCATCGCCCTTGACGGCCGACGCGCTGCGGCGCTGCGCCGGCGACCCGTACTGGGAGGTGCGGCGCGAGGCCGTCTGGGCCCTGGCCCGCATCGACCCGCGCAGCGAGGCCACGTTCGACACGCTGCGCGCGGCCGTAACCCGCGAGCATAGGGGCCAGGTGCGCATGGCGCTGGCCCGCGCCCTGGGCGCGACGGGCAACCCCGCGGCGTATCCGCCGCTCGAGCTCCTCGCCGGCGACGGGTCATGGCTCGTCCGCCTTCAGAGCGCCGTGGCGCTGGTCGAGCTGGCCGCCGCCGCGCCGGCGCACAAGGAGCGCGTGCGCGCCGTCATCGCGCGCATGGAGCGCTCATCGGCCGGGCTCACCGGCAGAATGGTGCTTGCCGACCGCATGGCGCTGCTCGATGCGCTGCTCGCCGCCGCCGAATGGCCCCGCAGCGATGCAACGGCATCCTTGTACTTCTCCCCCGGCGTGCCCTGGACGAGGCAGTAGCCGCCCATGTTTCCCTGGCTGTACGACGCGCTCTTCCAGGCCGAGTGGCCGTGGAGCATGCTGCGGCTCTTCCGCTACCCGTTCTTCTGCGCGATGGCGGCCGCGCTCTCCGCGTTCCTGATCTGCGCGCTGGCGACGCCGCTCTTCGCGCGCGCGCTCAGGCGGGCCGGCTTCTGGGAGCGCACGCGCCACTTCAGCCTGCTGGCCGTGCCCGCGAAGCGCCACGTGCCCACGATGGGCGGCGCGGTCATCGTCGGCGCCGTGATCGCGTCGATGCTGCTCTGGTGCCGCCTGGGCGACGCGCAGGTGTGGCTGCTGTGCGCCGTCGCGGCGTTCCTCGCCGCGGTCGGATGCGCGGACGACGTGCGGAAGATCGCGCGCGGCCGCGGAATCTCGCGGGCCGTCAAGTACGCGGCCGCGTTCGCCGTCGCGGGCGCGGTGACCGCCTTCGTGTGCGCGCCCGCCGCATCCCCCTTTCAGACGCCCGAGCTCAGGTGGGCGCTGTTCGTCCCCTGCGTCAAGGAGGGCATCGCCGCCGGCATCCTCCTCGTGCCATTCCTCGTTCTCTTCCTCGTGTACGCGGTCAACGCCGTCAACATAACCGACGGCATGGACGGGCTGGCTGCGGTGCCGGTAATCTTCGCGGGCGCGGTCCTCGGCATCATGGCCTACGTGCTGGCGGTGCCCGAGTACGTGCGCTATCTGCTGTTCTTCCCGTCCCACGCCGGGGAACAGACGGTCTATCAGACGCTCCCCAGCATGAACATCGCCGTCGCGGCGGCGGCCCTGTGCGGCGCGATGGCCGGCTTCCTGTGGCACAACGCCTACCCGGCGACCATCATCATGGGCGACACCGGCGCGCTCGCCGTGGGCGGCATGCTGGGAACGATGGCCGTGCTCCTCAAGCAGGAGGCGCTGTTTCTGCTCGCGGGAGGCGTGTTTCTCCTGGAGACGGCCGCATCGTGGCTGCAGGACGCAATCGGCATCGGCATCTTCGGGAGGCGGCTGTTCTGCCGGGCCCCCTTGCACGATGCCTTACTCTTGAAGGGAACCGGCGAGAGCAAGGTGACGATTCGGCTCTGGCTCCTCTCGGCGCTTCTCGCGGTCCTGGCGCTGATAACGCTGAAGGTCCGCTGAAGACCCCGACGGTACGCAGCCGAAAAGACCATGCAGGAGGCGTTATGCTCGACAACTACGCCATCGAATCGCTCTGTCAGAAACGCAAGATCGACGAGGTGGCCGCCGAGCTCGGCCTGGACGTCGAGAAGATCCTGCCCCACGGCCGCTACATAGCGAAGATCCCCGTGGAGGAGCTGGCCGCCCGCGAGGCGGAGCGCGACGGCAGCCTGATTCTCGTGTCGGCCATGACCCCCACCCCCGCGGGCGAGGGCAAGACGACCACGACGATCGGCCTGGGCGATGCCCTCAGGAAGCTCGACCGCCGGGCGATGATCTGCCTGCGCGAGCCGTCGCTCGGCCCGTACTTCGGCATCAAAGGCGGCGGCACCGGCGCCGGCCGGTCGCAGGTCGTGCCGGCCGAGGCGATCAATCTGCACTTCGTCGGCGACATGTACTCGGTGAGCAAGGCCACCAACCTGCTCGCCGCCATGATCGACAACCATATCCAGCACGGCAACGAGCTCGGCATCGACCCGCGCCGCATCGTGCTCAAGCGCGTCATCGACCTCAACGACCGCGCGCTGCGCGACATCTTCGTGGGCCTGGGCGGCGTCAGCAACGGCGTGCCGCGGCGCGATGGGTTCGACATCACGCCCGCGTCCGAGGTCATGGCGGTCCTCTGCCTGTGCAGCGACACGTCCGACCTCGGCCGGCGGCTGAGCAACATGGTCGTCGCCTTCACGTACCGCGGCGCGCCGATCTTCGCCCGCGACCTGAAGGCCGTGGGCGCCATGCAGGTGCTCCTGCGCGACGCGATCAATCCGAACCTCGTCCAGACGCTCGAGGGCACGCCGGCCTTCGTCCACGCCGGCCCCTTCGCGAACATCGCCCACGGCTGCAACACCGCGATCGCCACGCGTCTGGCGCTCAAGCTCTCGGACTACGTGGTGACCGAGGCCGGCTTCGGCACCGACCTGGGCGCCGAGAAGTTCTTTCACATCAAGTGCCGCCTCACGGGGCTGCGGCCGCGCGCGGTCGTCATCGTCGCGACCGTCAGGGCGATCGCCCACCACGGCGGTTACACGCCGCGGGGAGGCCTGGGGAATCTCGCCAAGCACATCGAGAACATCCGGCTCTTCGGGCTCACGCCGGTCGTCGCCATCAACCGCTTCGCCGATGATTCGCCCTCGGACCACCGCCGCATCATCAGGTTTTGCAAGCGCCTGGGAGTCGAGGCCGCCGTCGCCGACAACTACGAGAAGGGCGGCGCGGGCGCCGTCGAGCTGGCCGAGGCCGTCCTTCGCTCCATCAAGGCCAACCGGCGCCGCACGCTGCGTTTTCTGTACCGCCTCTCCGATTCGCTCCGCACGAAGATCACCAAGGTGGCCCGCGCCGTGTACGGAGCCTCGGACGTGGAGTTCGACCGCGATGCGGAGACGGACCTCGAGCTTCTCGCCACGCACGGCTACGACGGGCTGCCCGTGTGCATCGCGAAGACCAACAAGTCGCTCTCGGACGACCCCGGGAAGCGCGGCCGGCCGCGCG
>JBFZCA010000565.1:0-11332 GCA_041308205.1 Planctomycetota bacterium
CTCGGCGCCGAGGGCCTCCATGTGGTTGAAGAGGCGGCGCGGCTTGCGGGCCGCGCAGCGGTCGATGACGTAGGCCGCAAGCAGCGGGAACACCGCGCTGTACTCGCCCCAGATCTGGACGAGCTTGGCCTCGTCGGCCGCCTCGTACTTGCCCCAGGTGACGGCTTCGCCGAAGGTGCAGCTCGAGAGGCTGCCTTCCCTGACGTTGGCCGTCGTGATCTGGATGCCGCGCGACGCGCCCTCGTACGGAACGCCGAAGATCTGGCTCAAGGTGGGCCCCGTCTGCTGGATGAAGTTCTTGGGGCCGCCGCCGCCGAGCTCGACGAACCCGAGATCGTACCCCGCGCACGCGAGCGCCGCCGAGAGCACGATATCGTCCTGGGGCGAGAACCGAAGCGGGAAGCCCTCGAGCTCCATGCGCGCGACGTTCATGGCGATGGAGTGGTTGGTGAACGAATCCCAGAAGACCGGCACGCTCCAGCGCGCCGCCGCGGCGACGAAGCTCTTCTCGGGGTGCGGCGCCCTGTCGAGCACCCACTGGCCGAGGAGCATCATGAACCGCGGGCTCGCGAGCGGCGCCGCCCCCAGCGCGTCGCCGCACTCGCGGACGAAGCGGCAGACAAGCTCGTCCTGGGCCTCGAGCGTCTCCTTCTCGCGAATGCCGATGTCGTAGATGCGCGTGTCGCCGCGGCGCCTGAGCTCGTCGTCGTCGGCGCAGGGGCTGACGGCCTTGACGGGCAGGCCGAAGGCGAAGTGCAGGTCGTGGTAGGCCTGCGCGCCGGTCGTGCAGACGACATCGATGAAGCCCTTCTCGATGAGCTGGATGACCAGACCGCCGAGGCCGCCCGCGATGCCGGCGCCGGCGATGCCGAGCCAGATCGCGTCGCCCTCGTCGATCATGGCCTTCCAGAGGCGCGCGCCGCGCGCGATGACGCGGGCCTCGAAGCACGTGCCGCCGAGAAGATCGACGAGCTCGGCCGCCTTCATACCGGCGCGGTATTTGACTGGCTCGATGTCCGGGTTCCGGCGAAACAGCGAATGCGTCGGGCGTTTCATGGCAGTATTGTACGGCATCGGCGCCGCGCTCCGCGAGGCGGAGCCGCAATCTTCCACGACGAGGATAGAAGAACGAGAATGGCCACGAAGGCACGAAGGGTCTCGGGCGCACACTGAGCGCGCGGTGGTTCACCGCTGATGCTTGGTGCCTTCGTGCCTTTGTGGCATCGTCTTCCTGCTTTACCCGCGCCGGCGCCCGCGTCACGCCTCCTCGACGACGTTGAACCCCATGAGCGTTCCGAGCTGCTTCATGGGCTCCATGTAGTCGCCGTAGAACACGGCGCGGTGGAGCAGCGTCATCGTGTCGCCCTCGACCTTGCCCGCGCCCCAGTTGGCGAACATCGAACGCGCGTCCTTCACCTCGGTGATGAACTGCGTGCGGCAGCCGAGCGGATCGTGCGTGACCGCGATGATCTTCCCGGTCGAGAGCACCATGGTGTCCAGGTTGACGAACTTCGCGCAGGTGACGACCTGGCCGACGCGGTTCTCGACCTCGAGCGCCACGCCCTGGTGGCTGTCGGTCTGCGTGCGAATGTTGAACGGGAAGCGCTCGCCCGAGGGGCCGTCCATCTTGGTCGCCGAGGTGCAGTGGAAGTGAATCAGCGCGTTGCGCGCGGTGTCGAAGACGGGATCCGTGATGAAGCCGGGCACGCCGAACGCGTAGCCGAACAGCAGCATCGTGAGCGTCGAGTCGATGTCGCCCTCGCACGCGCCGACGAGGCCCAAGTCGTTGAGCTTGCTGAACGCGAGGCAGCCCTTGGCGGGCGCGCCCATGCAGCCCGAGCTCGTGACCGCCCGCGCGCGCTCCTTGATCATCAAGTCCTTCAAGGCGAGGTAGTAGCGCGACGCGGCCACGATCTCCTCGCGCGTGGGCTCGACGACCTTCACGGCCTTGCTGAGCCAGTACTCCTCGGCCTCGGCCTCGGCGGCCGCCATGGGCACGGCATTGAAGAGCTCGATCGACTGCGGGATCGAGATCGTGACGACCTCGCTCCCGAGGCGCTGCGTGATGTTCTCGGCCGAGCAGGCGGGGGCGGTGCCGAGCGGGGCGTTGACCACGATGATGCGCGTCTCGCGCATGCGCGGGGCGACGCGCATGAGCGCGACGGCGCGGTCGAGCTCCTTCCAGTCGCTCGTCACGAGCGGGAGGCACTTCTTGCCTTCCTTGAGCCAGCGCGGAAAGTACAGCCAGCAGTGGCCGCTGAAGGGCTGCGAGAAGACGATCGTCGGCAGGCCCGCGTTGACGATCTGATCGAGAACGGGCGCGCCGCCGCCGTGGCCCGAGAGATGGAACATGAGGACGCCGTCGGCGTCCTTGAGCTTGGCCACCACATCGGTCGGTCCCGCGGGCGGGATCATGTCGCCGCCGACGAACGTCACGTCGCCGAGCTTCCGCGAGAGCTCGGCCAGATGCGCCTCGCAGCGGTCGATCTCATCGGTCGGGCGCGCGAGGTAGATGCCTCCCGTGCGGCCGACGTAGACCTTGTAGATCTTGATGGGCCGCATCGCCGGCCATCCCTGATCCTCGGCGACCGCCGCGCGGGTCGCTCCCGCGCACAGCATCCCCGCACCCGCCGTGGTGCCCATGAACGTTCGCCGGCTTAGCGCGTGCATCGCGTCCTCCTTTGCGTGGAAACGAATCAGCCCAGGCGCCGAGCAGGCGCCACTGCGTGCATTGTCCTCCACAAACGCGGTGGGCGTCAAGGCGGCCCGCGCCGCCGCTCCTCGCGCGGCCTTGTCATTCGCCGCGGCGCTGCGTATCTTTGAGCACGTGTTCGCGGTTCGGCTTCTCCAGGAAACGAGGTGACCAATGACGATCGGATCATGCCCGTCGCTGCGGCGGATCGCCGCGTGCGCGTTGACCCTGTGCGTGCTCATCGCCGCGGCGCGCGGCGCCGGAGACAACGTCGCGCCGGAAGGCTACACGGCGATATTCAACGGCACGGACCTCGCGGGCTGGAAGGGCCTGGTCGCCGATCCGCCCGCGCGCGCGGCGATGGCGCCGGCGCGGCTCGCCGAAGAGCAGCAGAAGGCCGACGAGCGCATGCGCGCGCACTGGCGCGCCGAGGACGGCGCGCTCGTCTTCGACGGCAAGGGCGACAGCCTCTGCACCGCCAAGGACTACGCCGACTTCGACCTGTACGTCGACTGGAAGATCGAGCCGAAGGGCGACAGCGGGATCTACCTGCGCGGTTCCCCGCAAGTGCAGATCTGGGACAACCCGATCGGGTCGGGCGGCCTGTACAACAACCAGAAGAATCCTTCCGGGCCGCTCTTCGTCGCCGATCGGCCCGTGGGCCAGTGGAACACGTGCAGGATCATCATGACGGGCGAGCGTGTGACGGTCTACCTGAACGGAGTTCTCGTGGTCGACGACACGCCGTTCGAGAACTACTGGGAGCGCGGGAAGCCCATCTACCCCGCGGGGCAGATCGAGCTCCAGAACCATGGCAACACGCTGTACTTCAAGAACATCTACATTCGCGAGCTTCCCGCCGCGCCGGCGCGGGCGGCCGCCTCGCCGCTCCTGAAGTCCGGGCAGCGCGTGGCCGTCGCCGGCGACTCGATCACCGAGCAGAAGCTCTACTCGCGCTTCATCGAGGACTACCTCCTCATGTGCCGCGCCGACATGAACCTCGCGTGCATGCAGTTCGGGTGGGGCGGCGAGCGCGCGCCCGGCTTCCAGGCGCGTTTCGCGAACGACTGCCTCGCCTTCAAGCCCGATGTCGTGACGACCTGCTACGGCATGAACGACGGCCTGTACCGCCCTTACGAACCGGGGATCGGCGGGGCGTACGGGCAGTCCATGCGCGAGATCGTGCGCGCGGTCGCGTCCGCGGGCGCGACGATGGTCGTCGGATCGCCGGGCGCGGTCGACCTCTTCACCTTCAGGTGGGCCAACCTGCCGCCTCCCGTCTACAACGACAATCTGGCGCACCTCCGCGACATCGCGCGCGACATCGCGCGTGAGGCGGGGCTTCCGTTCGCCAACGTCCACGACCACATGATGCTGGCGCAGCTCCGCGCCAAGCCGGTCCTCGGCGAGGCCTACGACGTGTGCGGCGGCGACGGATTCCACCCGCAGCCGAATGGCCACATCGTCATGGCCTACGCGTTCCTGAAGGCGCTCGGCCTCGATGGCGCGATCGGCACGATCACGGTCGACATGCAGGGCGGCGCGACGGCGAGCGGCGGCCACACGGTGCTGAGCGCCGCGAAGGGCGCGGTCGAGCTCCGGAGCGTCAACTACCCATTCTGCTTCTTCGGCGATGAGAAGTCGCCGCCGGCGACGCGGAGCATCCTGCCGTTCGTCCCGTTCAACGAGGACCTGAACCGCTTGACGCTCATCGTCACGAATCTCGAGGGCGACATCGCCAAGGTCACGTGGGGCGCGGCGTCGAAGGTCTTCCCGCGCGCGCGCCTGGAGAAGGGCATCAACCTCGCCGCGGAGTTCCTCGACAACCCCTTCAGCGAGCCCTTCCGCAAGGTCGATGCCCTGGTCGCGAAGAAGCAGGAGTACGAGACCGTGATGGTCAAGGAGGCCGTAACGAGGTTCAGGTGGATCGGCACGGCGCTCGGCGATGACGCGGAAGGACGGAAGGCGCTCGACGTGCTCAGGGACAGGCTGTTCGCGCGACAGCGCGCGCTCCACGAGGAGGTGCGCGCGGCGATCGCGCCCGTCACGCACACGCTCGCGATCGGCGCGCCGTAAGCTCGATGATCAAGACCGCGCGCTGGAACGACCCCGTCTCGCCCGGCGACGGGCTGCGGGTGCTCGTCACGCGCTACCGCCCGCGCGGCGTCCGGAAGGGCGAGGAGCCCTGGGACGGGTGGCGGTACTGGCTGGGCCCGAGCCGCGAGCTGCATGCGGATTACTTCGGAAAGCGCGGCCGCACGATCGCGTGGGACGAGTACCGCGATCGCTACGAGAAGGAGATGCAGGCCGAGCGCCCGCGCGCCGCGATCGCGGATCTCGCGGCGCGGCACGCGCGCGGCGAGACGGTGACGCTCTTGTGCTTCTGCGCGGACGAGGCGCGATGCCATCGCAGCCTGCTCGCCCGGCTCGTGGCCGCGGCGGCGGGCGCCGCGCGCGCGCGTCCCTGACACACACGGAGGAGCTCATGCATGTGGTTCGGATGCCTTCTCTGAGATGGTCCGTCGCCGCGGCCATCGCGGCGGCGAGCGCAGCGTTGCTCGCCGGCGAAGCCGCGCCCGGCGCGTCGCGGCGCCCCGCCAAGCCCAACATCCTGTTCCTGTTTGCCGACGACCAGCGCGCCGACACGATTGCCGCCCACGGCAACCCGCACATTCGGACCCCGAACCTGGACACGCTCGCCGGCAGGGGCTTCAGCTTCCGGGGGAACTACGTGTGCGGCGGAAACAGCGGCGCCGTGTGTGTCCCCAGCCGGGCCATGCTGATGAGCGGCAAGACGTGGTTCCGCGTGAACACGGCGTCGCTCGAGGGCGCCTTGCTCCTGCCGGAGCTCCTGGGCGAGCACGGCTACGCCACCTTCGGCACCGGGAAGTGGCACAACGGACAGAAGTCCTGGCTGCGGGCGTTCCGGCAGGGACGGAACATCTTCTTCGGCGGCATGTCGGACCACACGCGCGTGCCGGTCAGGGATCTCGGCCCGGATGGCGCGCTGACCGCAGAGCGGATCGGCGAGAAGCTCTCGAGCGAGCTCTTCGCCGATGCCGCCATCGAGTTCCTCGAGCGCCGCGACGCGGCCAGGCCGTTCTTCGCCTACGTGGCCTTCACCGCGCCGCACGATCCGCGGATGCCGCCCCTGCCGTATCGGGAGGCGTACTACCGCGACCTCCCCCCGCTGCCCGCGAACTTCCGGCCGCAGCTTCCGTTCGACAACGGCATGATGCGGGGCGGCCGCGACGAGAACCTCGCGCCGTGGCCGCGGACCGAGGCTGTCATCCGCGACCAGCTCGCCGAATACTACGGACTGATCACGCACCTGGACGAGCAGGTCGGGCGGATTCTCGCCGCGCTCGAACGCACCGGCGGGGCCGACCGCACGGTGATCATCTACGCGGCCGACAACGGACTCGCCCTGGGCAGCCACGGTCTCCTCGGCAAGCAGAGCGTCTACGAGCACAGCATGCGCGTGCCGATGATCTTCGCGGGGCCGGGCATTCCGCGGGGCAAGTCGACCGAGGCCTTCACGTACCTGCTCGATGTGTTTCCGACCTTGTGCGACATCGCCGGAATCGCGCCGCCCCCGGATCTCGATGGCGAGAGCCTGCGCCCCCTGTGGGAGGGGACGAAGGAGCGCGTGCGCGACTCGGTGTTCCTGCCGTTCATCCAGATCCAGCGGGCGGTGCGGGACGAACGCTGGAAGCTCGTCTGCTATCCGAAGATCGGGTACCTGGAGCTTTTCGACCTCGGGGTCGATCCGCACGAGACGGCCAACCTGATCGATCGCCCGGAGAACGCCGAGCACGTGCGGCGCCTGTTCGACCTGATGCGGCAGTGGCAAGCCAAGGTCGGCGACACGCTTGCGCTGCCCGCCGAGAGCACGACGCCCGAGAAGGTCGATCTGACAGGCCGGAAGCGCGAGCCGGACCAGTGGCAGCCCGAGTGGATCCGGAAGAAGTACTTCGAGGCGGCGCCGTAGCCTCGCCGCTCGCCGCGGCGCCTCACTTGACCGTGAGAACCAGCGTCGGGTCGAGCGGATACCTTCCGAAGCGCGCGCCGTAGACGGCCAGCCCGCCGGGCAGCGACGAGTCGACCTCGAGGCGGATCACGATCTCCTTCCCCTTCGCCGCGCGCTTGAGCGCGGCGGGGCCGACGGCGGCGCGCAGGAGGTAGCCGTACGAGCCGGCCTCCTTGAGGGTGCCGTCCTGCGGCTGCGCGTGCCACGAGAGGATGCCGCGGTGATCGGCGGGATCGTCCGGCAGATCGAACGTCCCGACCGCCTGCCCCGCGACGCGGATCGCGACCGCGCTCGGATACGTGTCCGTGTCGGTCATGGGATACGAGTTGGGGTTGCGGCTCGGGTCGTGCGTGCCCTTCCCGCGCATGAAGTCGCCGGCGATCTCGGGGATGCCCTCCCTGTCCTTGCCGAAGAGCTGCTTGGCCGAGGCTTCGATCACGAACGCGCCTCCCGTGACCGCCGCCGGGTCGAGATCCTCGGGCCACGGCACTCGGTACTCGAAGAAGCCCGCGCCCGCGCCGTTGACCTTCAGCCCGCCGAGCACGTTCCACTGCTTGACCGACCACTCGGCGCGCGCGAAGCTCTTGGGGTCGATGCGGACGAGGCGGAGCCGTTCCTTCTCGCCGATGTCCCGCCCTCCCGTGACCAGGAACGTCGTGAAGTTGCGCTGAAGCACCAGGCCGGTCGGCTCCTCGAGCGCGATCGCCAGGACGGCGAGGCCCGCGCGGTCGGGCATGACGACATCGAGCGGCTCGATCGCCTGCGACATCCACGATGTCGCGCGCAGGTCCCTGGCCCACGTGCGCCACACCCGCGGCCGGCCGAGCGTGTCCCAGCCGTGGAGCGTCGCGCGCATGATGAGCCGGCGCCCGCGGCCGGGAATCTCGGCCATGATCGATGCCCAGAGGGGCACCTTGACGGCGCTCGACGCCTCGACCTCGCGGCAGGGCGCATCGCCGACCGCCAGGTAGTACGGCGCGTGCAGATCGCGGAGCGTCATGCCCGCGGCCAGCTCTTCCAGGCCCGTGAACTTCTCCGAGCGGTCGTAGCGCCAGTAGCCGTTCCACTCGTTGATGACATCGTGGTGCTCGGTGTACAGCCAGCCGCAGATCGCCGGGTGGCGCCTGAAGGCGTCCATCATGCGGTGGTAGTCCCAGCTCCAGTCGACATCGCCCGTGCTGCCCTTGTAGCCCCAGACGTTGCCGCACTCGCTGTTGAAGTTGGGCTGGGAGCCCTGGACGCGGCCGGGCACGAAGTTCCACGGGGAGCCCGGATGCGTCTTCGCGCAGTACTCATCGAGGGTTTCCGCCCACTTGTACCCCGGCAGGTACGCGTGCCACGAGTTGATGTCGGTCGCGACGTGATCGTGATGGCAGGGCGAGTTGTCCTCGACGAGGCGCGTCGGATCGAGCGCCTTGGCCTGCAGGTACATCTCCTCGACCCACTTCTGCGTCTCCTCGGTGTAGCCCTTGTCCTTGGTGACGAGGCCCCACGTCTCGTTGAAGAGCACCCACGCGAAGATCGCGGGGTGGTTGAAGTCGCGCCGAAGCATGCCGCGCATGGCGAACTCGCTCTCGCGCCGCATGTCCTCGGTAGGCTCGCCCCAGCTATTCGGGACATCGGCCATGATCAGCATCCCGAGGCGGTCGGCCCAGTAGAGCTTGCGCGGTATGCCCACTTTGACGTGGATGCGCATGCCGTTCAGGCCGATGCGCCGCGAGCGCAGAATTTCGTCACGCATGAAGTCGTCGCTCGGGAAGGTGTAGAAGCCCTCGGGGTGATAGGCCTGGTCGAGCGTCGTCTGGAGGTAGACCGGCTTGCCGTTGAGCGTGATGTAGGAATGGCTCGTCCCCGGCAGGACGCCCGTGCCGATCGCGCGCATGCCGAAGTACGTCCTCACGACATCGGGCTCGGCGCCTTCGCGGGCGCAGGCGGCCTCGGCTTCGTAGAGGAACGGGTCCTCCAGCGTCCAGAGGCGCGGGCGGGGAATCGCGATGTCGAAGCGGCATTCGCGGGCGCCCGCGGCGATCACGGCGCCCGCCTCCAGCCGCGCGCCCTTGGTGATGCGCACGTTGACCGCGGTCTCCCCGGCGGCCGGCTCCAGCAGCGAGGCGTGCACCGCGACCTTCTTGCCCTCGATGTCGGGGACGAAGTGGACGAAGTCCAGCGGAGCCGCGCCGCGGGCCTCGAGGTACGGCGTCTGCCAGATGCCGCGCGCGGGGCCGTAGCCCTGCTTGCCTTCCAGGAGGAACGGACGCTTGGCATCGTCGACTCGCAGGACGAGTTCCTGCGGGTTGCCGGGAACGGCGTGCGCCGTCAGCTCGAACTCGAACGGCGTGTAGCCTCCTCGGTGTTCGCCGAGCGGCTTGCCGTCCAGCCACGCCGTCGTGTGCCAGTCGCAGGCGCCGATGACCAGGAATATGCGCGCGCCGCGCCAGGCCTCGGGGGTGCGGATCGAGCGCGCGTACCAGGCGATATCGCCCTCGTCGGCGACCCCCGAGAGCGGGGCGCCCCAGGGAAACGGCACGCTGATCGTCTTGCCGAATGTAGCCGTTTGCGTCCACCACGAGTCATTGACGCCAGTGTTCTGCGCATCGAAGCGGAACTTCCAGGCCCCGTTGAGGTTGACCCACCGCTCGCGCATGAAGTCGGGACGCGGGTGCTCGGGAAGCGGGATGTCCTGCGCCGCCGGGGCGGCGCCGAGGCACTGGACGAGGCACGCGAGCGCGAGCGCGCGGCGCACGGCGGCGGAAGCCCGTGAGACGGCGAGAGACGCGTGACGGTGTGACATGCGAGACTCCTTCTTCCTGGATGCCGGCGTGATCAATCTGATTGTAACGGATGCGGGGCCGGGATTCACGCGCCGCCGGGCCGCGGAGCGGCGGGCGCGCCGGATCGACGCGCAGCGGAAGGGAGATGCGATTGTGCGGCCGCGGACACGGAAGTACGATGAGGCCATGCGTGCAAGCTTTTCGCGGACAGTTGCAGCGGCGATCCTCGCGGCATGCGTGCCGGGGACCGGCGGCGAGGCCGGCGCGCCTCGGCCGCACATCCTGCTCGCCATCGCCGACGACGTGTCGTACCCGCACATGGGCGCGTACGGCACGACGTGGGTGCGGACGCCCGCGTTCGACCGCGTGGCGCGCGAGGGTCTTCTCTTCGCCAACGCGTACACGCCGAACGCGAAGTGCTCGCCGTCGCGCGCCTGCATTCTCACGGGCCGCAACCCGTGGCAGCTCAAGGACGCGTGCAATCACATTCCGTTCTTCCCGGCCGAGTTCAAGACCTACGCGGAGGCGCTCGCCGAGCACGGGTACGCCGTCGGAAAGACGGGCAAGGGATGGGCGCCCGGCGTCGCGCGCGACGCCGCGGGCAAGGCGCGGCAGATGGCCGGGAAGCCCTTCGAGGCGCGCAAGGCGAAGCCGCCTGCCCGCGGCATCGCCGACAACGACTATGCCGCGAATTTCGCGGACTTCCTCGATCAGGTGCCAGCCGGCTCGCCCTGGTGCTTCTGGTACGGCGGCTACGAGCCGCATCGAGGCTACGAGTACGGCTCCGGCATCAGCGCGGGAGGCAAGAAGCTCGACGACATCGACCGCGTCCCGGCGTTCTTCCCGGACGGCGAGACGACGCGCAACGATCTCCTCGACTACGCGTTCGAGATCGAGTACTTCGACCTGCACCTCGCGCGCATGCTCGCCTTGCTCGCCGAGCGCGGGGCCATGGACGACACCCTCGTCGTGGCCACGGCCGACAACGGGATGCCGTTTCCGCGCGTCAAGGGGCAGGCGTACGAGCTCTCCAACCACATGCCGCTCGCCGTGATGTGGAAGCGCGGCATCAAGAATCCCGGCCGAATCATCGCCGACTACGTAAGCTTCATCGACCTCGCGCCCACGTTCATCGAGCTGGCCGGGCTCTCGTGGGACGCGGCCGGGATGCAGCCGTCGCCGGGAAGGAGCCTGACGGAGCTCTTCCGCGCCGAAGCGGCCGGCGTCGTCGACGCGTCGCGCGATCACGTGCTCCTGGGCAAGGAACGCCACGACGTGGGGCGGCCGCACGACTGGGGGTATCCGATCCGCGGGATCGTCGAGAACGGCATGCTGTACCTGCGCAACTTCGAGATTGCGCGCTGGCCTGCCGGCAACCCCGAGACCGGCTATCTGAACTGCGACGGCAGCCCGACGAAGACCGCGATTCTCCAGGGGCGGACGGTCTCCGCTGCCGCGCGCTTCTGGCAGCTCGCGTTCGGCAAGCGCGTCGCCGAGGAGCTCTACGATGTCCGCGCCGATCCGGACTGCATGACGAACCTGGCGGCGTCTGAGACGCACCGCGAGCGCAAGGCGGCGCTCGAGCGCCGGCTCATGGAGGAGCTGCGACGCCAGGGCGACCCGCGCGCGCTCGGCGACGGCGGCCTTTTCGAGCGCTACCCGTACGCGAGCGATGCCGAGCGCGGTTTCTACGAACGGCACATGCGCGGCGAGAAGATCAAGGCCGGCTGGGTGAACCCATCCGACTTCGAGCATCCGGGGACAGTCACCGATTTCCGCGGAAATCGGTGACTGTCCCCGGATGCTCGAAGTCGGATGGGTTCACCCAGCCGGCCTTGA
>JBFZCA010000566.1:0-11468 GCA_041308205.1 Planctomycetota bacterium
CCGATCGTGCTCGGCAAGCCCGACGAGATCGCGGAGGCGACGAGGGCCGCGGGCGTGACGCTCGACGGCATCGCCGTGATCGACCCGCGCGAGAGCGGCGACCGCGCGCGTTACGCCGCAAGGTACGCCGAGGGCCGCGACGACCTCGACCCCGCCATCGCGGCGCGCATGGTCCGCAAACCCCTCTTCTTCGGCGGCTGCATGGTCGCGTGCGGCGACGCCCACGCCATGGTCGCCGGCGCGGCCAACGCCACCGCGACCGTGATCCAGGCGGGCGCGCTTGCCGTGGGGTTCGCGCCGGGAATCGCGACGCCGTCGAGCTTCTTCCTGATGGTCGTGCCCGATTTTCTCGGCCGCAAGGATGCGCCGTTCATCTACGCCGACTGCGCCGTGAACATCGATCCGACCTCCGAGCAGCTCGCCGACATAGCGCTCGCGTCGGCGACGAGCGCCGAGAAACTCCTCGGCGAGCCGCCGCGCGTCGCCATGCTCTCGTTTTCGACCTGCGGCAGCGCGTCGCACGACCACGTCGACAAGGTGACGCGGGCCCTGGCCATCGCCAGGGAGCGCCGCCCTGACCTGGCCATCGACGGCGAGTTCCAGGCCGACACGGCGCTCGTGCCGCGCGTGGCGGCCAAGAAGGTGAAGCGCGAGAGCGCGGTGGCGGGCCGGGCCAACGTCCTCGTCTTCCCCGACCTCGATGCCGGCAACATCGCGTACAAGCTGACGCAGTACATGGCGGGCGCCGCGGCGATCGGGCCGTTCCTGCAGGGCTTCGCCAAGCCGATCTCGGACCTGTCGCGCGGCGCGACGGCCGAGGACATCGTCGCGACGTGCGCCGTGGCGCTCGCACAAGCATGAGCGCGGAAGGACGGCGGCCCGCGATGAAGGTGCTCGTCATCAACTGCGGAAGCTCGTCGATCAAGTACCAGCTCTACGACATGCCCGAAGGGAACGTGCTCGCCAAGGGCCTGCTCGAGCGCATCGGCGAGCCGACCTCGCGCCTCCTGCACCAGGCGCGCGGCGCCGCGCGCGAGATCACCTGCGCGGCCGCTGACCACGTCGCCGGCATGGAGATGATCCTCGCGACCCTCGTGAGCCCCGACAAGGGCGTGATGGGCGCCATCACGGAGATCGGCGCTTGCGGCCACAGGGTCGTCCACGGCGGGGAGGAGTTCACGGGCTCGGTCATCATCGATGGCGATGTCTTGGCATCGATCGAGCGCTTCGCCGACCTGGCCCCGCTCCACAACCCGCCCAACCTCGCGGGCATACGCGCGGCCCGGCGCGAGCTTCCCGACGTCCCGCAGATCGCGTGCTTCGACACCGCGTTCCACGCGACCATTCCCGAGGTCGCGTACCTGTACGCCCTCCCGTACGCGCTCTACGAGAAGTACCGCATCCGCCGCTACGGCTTCCACGGCACCTCGCACCGCTACGTCGCGCGCCGCGCGGCCGCCCTGCTCGGCAGGGGCAAGTACGATATCAACGCCATCACCTGCCACCTCGGCAACGGCTGCTCCATGGCCGCGGTCCGCGGCGGCCGCTCGGCCGACACGTCGATGGGGCTGACGCCGCTCGAGGGCCTCGTCATGGGGACCCGCAGCGGCGACTTCGACCCCGCGATCCTCATGTACCTGGCCGAGAAGGGCATGGACACGAGGCGCCTGAACTCGCTCTGCAACAAGGAGAGCGGGCTTCTGGGCATCTCGGGCATTTCCAACGACATGCGCAATCTCGCCGCGCAGGCGCAGAACGGCGAGCGCCGGGCGGCGCTCGCCATCGACATGTTCTGCTACCGCGTGCGCAAGTACATCGGCGCGTACACGGCCGTCCTCGGGACGCTCGATGCCGTGGTGTTCACGGGTGGCATCGGCGAGCATTCCGCGCTCGTCAGGGAGAAATCGTGCGGCGATCTCGCGCAGATCGGCATCGAGCTCGACCCGCAGAAGAACGCCCGCCCGCCGAGCCGCGAGGCCGACATAGCCGCGGCCGCAAGCCGCGTGCGCGTCCTCGTCATTCCGACCGACGAGGAGGCGGCGATCGCCCAGGACACGTACGTGCTCGCCCGGGGCAAGGAGCAGCCATGACCGAGTTGAGAACGCTCACGTCCAAGGAGCTCGCCGCCCTCGCGTCGCAGGGCTGCAGCGCGGAGGACTGGACCAAGGTCGCGGTCGGGCGCGGCTTCGATGCGCTCAGGGTCCGCCGCACGCATTTCGGGGGCGCCGTGACGATCGGCAGCCTCGCCGGCGCGGTGCGCGGCCCGCACGGCATCGAGAAGCCGGCGGCGATCGAGGACGCCGTCCTCATCGACGTCCGCGTCGGGGACGACTGCCGCATCGCGCGCGTGGGCGTCCACATCGCCGGCTACGACATCGGCGACGGCGCTTGTCTTGAGGACGTGGGGACGCTGCACGCGAATCCCGGCGCGGCCTTCGGCAACGGGGTCGCGGTCGAGGCGCTCAACGAGGGCGGCGGCCGCGAGGTCGCGATGTTCAACGAGCTCTCGGCGCAGTGGGCATACCTGATGTGCCTCCACCGCTACCGGCCCGCCATGATCGAGCGTCTCGCCGCGATCGCCAAGGCGGAGGCCACCGCCGCGTCCGGACGCGGCTCGATCGGCGCGGGCGCATCGATCACGTCCGTGCGCGAGATCATCGATGTGTGCGTCGGGCCGCACGCGCGCATCGCGGGCGCCGCGTCGCTCGCGAACGGCACGATTCTCAGCACGGCGGTCGCGCCGGCGCTGGTCGGCGCGGGCGTCGTCGCCAAGGACTTCATCATCGGCGAGGCGAGCAGCGTGACCGACGGCGCCATCCTCGCGCGGACGTTCGTCGGCCAGGGCTGCCGGATCGGCAAGCAGTTCTCGGCCGAGAACTGCCTGTTCTTCGCCAACTGCGAGGCGTTCCACGGCGAGGCCTGCGCGATCTTCGCCGGCCCCTACTCGGTCACGCATCACAAGTCCTCGCTCCTCATCGCCGGCCTCTTCAGCTTCTACAACGCGGGCAGCGGCACCAACCAGTCCAACCACATGTACAAGCTCGGCCCGGTCCACGAGGGCAAGCTCGGGCGCGGCTGCAAGACGGGCTCCTTCGCCTACCTGATGTGGCCCTGCCGCGCGGGCCCGTTCTCGGTGATCATGGGGAAGCACGCGGCCAACTTCGACACCTGGTGCTACCCCTTCAGCCACATCGAGGCGCGCCCCGACGGCAAGACGTACATGATTCCGGGCCTCAACTTGACGACGGTGGGCACGGTCAGGGACGGCGCGAAGTGGCCCTCGCGCGACCGGCGCACGGGCGCCGTGCGGCGCGACCGCATCACGTTCGATGTGCTGAGCCCCTTCACGGTCGGCCTCATGATGCGCGGCAGGGCGGCGCTCGCGCAGCTTCTCGAGACGACCGACAAGGCCGTCGAGGAGGTCCCCGTCGGCGGGACGCTCGTCAAGCGCCCGATCCTCAGGACCGGCCAGAAGAACTACCGCAACGCCATCGAGCTCTACCTCTACGAGCAGGCCTTCCTGCGCGCCGAGGCGGCGGCCGCCGGCGGGCGGGAGGCGATCCGGGAGGCCCTCGCCGTGCCGCCGCACGCGGTGTACAGCGCGGAGTGGGTCGACATCGCGGGGCTGCTCATGCCGGTCGGGCGCCTCCGGGACCTCGAGCACGCGATCGAGCAGGGGCGGGTGGCCGACGTGCCGGCGTTCGCGGCGGCGCTCGACGAGATCGCGCGCGCCTACGCGGACGATGCCTGGGCGTGGACGGTTCGCGCCTTCCGCGAGGCGGCCGGCGGCGACCTGTGCGATGCGTCCTCCGGAGCCCTCCACGCCCTCGCCGTCAACTACCTGGCCGCCAAGCGCAAGTTCCTCAAGCTCGTCCTCGCCGATGCGGAACGGGAGTTCGAGGCGTTCAGCCGGACGGGCTTCGGCATGGACGGCGGGGACGAGGAGACGGCCGGGGACTTCGCGGCGGTGCGCGGCGCCTACGACCGCAACAAGTTCGTCAAGGAGATGCAGGCGGCCCTCGACGCCCTCGAGCGGCGCGTGAGCGCGTTCAAGGCGCGGATCGGGGCCGCGTGAACCAAGGAAAGGAAGGCGTAGCATGCGCGTGATCATTCAGAAGGACTACGATGGCGTGAGCGCGTGGGCGGCGGCCTACGCCGCCTACCGGATCAACGAGCACAAGACGGCGGACGCGCCGTTCGTGCTCGGCCTGCCGACGGGGTCATCGCCCCTGGGCATGTACAAGGAGCTCATCCGCCTCAACAAGGCCGGCAAGGTGAGCTTCGCCAACGTGACGACGTTCAACATGGACGAGTACGTGGGCATCCCGCGGAACCACTCCCAGAGCTACTACGCGTTCATGTGGACCAACTTCTTCGGCCACATCAACATCCGCAAGGAGAACGTCAACATCCTCGACGGCAACGCGCCCGACCTGGAGAAGGAGTGCGCCCAGTACGAGGAGAAGCTCACGCGGCTCGGCAGCGCGCGGCTGTTCGTCGGCGGCATCGGCCCCGACGGCCACATCGCCTTCAACGAGCCGGGCTCCTCGCTCACGAGCCGCACGCGCATCAAGACGCTCACCCAGGACACGATCATCGCCAACTCGCGATTCTTCGACAACGACATCGCCAAGGTGCCGAGGACCGCGCTCACGGTCGGCGTCGGCACGGTCATGGACTCGCGCGAGGTCCTGATCATCGTGAGCGGCCACAACAAGGCCAGGGCGCTCCAGCAGGCGGTCGAGAACGGCGTCAACCACATGTGGACCGTCTCGTGCCTCCAGCTCCACCCGCACGGCATTCTCGTCTGCGACGATGCGGCCACGGTGGAGATGAAGGTCGGCACCGTCAACTACTTCAAGGACATCGAGCGGGCGCACCTGAACCCGAACGAGTACCTCAACCGGTAAGCACGCGGAGGAACGCCATGACAGACATCGCCTCGCGCATCAGGGCGGTGGTCGCGCGGACGCTCAAGGTCGATCCGGCGCGGATCACCGACAACGCGCGTTTCGTGCAGGACCTCGGCGCCGGCTCGATCCAGAGCATCGAGCTCGTCGCGGCCTTCGAGGAGGAGTTCGACATCGAGATGGACGAGGAGTCCGCGCTCGGCGTCAAGACCGTGGGCGGGGCGGTCGCGTTCATCAGCGAGGTGCTGGAGAAGCAGGCTGGAGGCTGAGGCCTACAGCCTCGACGCGCGCAGCTCCTCCGCGGCGCTCGGCGCCGCGCGGATCGACATCGCCTCGATCTCGACGAGCAGCTCCCGGCGGCACACATCCGCGACGGTCTCGACCGCCAGGCGGCAGTCGATGCCTTCGCGCGCGGCGGCGCGCCTGAAGCCCTCGAGGTGCTCGGGCCCCTTGAGGAACGCCGTCAGGTGCGCGACATCCGCCAACGTGTGGCCGCGCGCGGCCAGCAGCTCGCGGATGACGCCGAGCGTGTGCGCGGTCTGCCGCTCCACATCGCCCGCGTGGACGCTCGAGCCCCCCGCATCGATGCTCGCCGTCCCCGAGATGTACATCTGGCTGTAGCGCTCGTCGCGCACCTCGACGGCGCGCGAGAACGCCGAGCCGTAGTCGAAGGCCTCGCACTGGCCGGGGCTCGCCACCATCTCCACCCGGACGGACGCCCCGTTGACGCGCGAGGCGGCGAGCAGCCCCATCGTGCACGCCCGCCCGGCCGGGCCGCGGCCCTGAATGCCGGTGCTGGCCGGAAGCCAGCTCGTCCCGCCGCCGTCGATCAGCCCCGACTCGCGGAACACGCGCCGCCGCGCCGCGTTGAGCTCGTCGTACCACGCCAGAAGCTCCGGAACGTAGATCCAGGTTCTGATCACGTCGCGGTAGGCCAGGCCGGCGCACTCGAGCAAGCGCCCGGCTTCGTTGAACATCGACAGGGCGTGCTCGCCGCGCGCGCGCTCGGCGCCGAGCTCGCGCCGCGGCCCCACGCAGGGAAGCGCCGTGTAGCACAGGCACGCGTTGCGGAAGGTGCGGCCCGCAGGCCGCCCGTCGGCGACGAACCGCGCCACGCGCGGCGCCCCATCCTCGCCCCGAGCCGCCCACAGTTGCACGCCCGCGATCGCGGCCGCACCTCCGCACGGGGCCTCGCCCACGAAGCACAGCACGCCCTCGCCATCGATCTTCCGGCGCTCGAATGCCTCGCCGCGGGCCGCGGCGATCTCCCCGTGGGCCTCGGGGGCGGCATAGCACCGCTCCTGCACGATATCGGCGCCGACGTCCGCCAGGAACTCGGCGATCCGGCCGTACAGATCGGCGGCGTTCTCCGCGGACCCGTCCAGCTTCACATCGGGCCTGAAGGTCAGGAAGTACTCCCTGACCGGGCCGCGCGCGATCTCCACCCTGGTGATGGGCCTGGCCGCAAAGCGGTCGACAGCCGCGCCGCTTGAGGGGCACCCTGACCTCAAATGCCGAGAGAGGCTCTCCTCTGCCTTCATGAAGCCTAGAATAGCGCATACGCGCCGAAAAGCCAATGGGGGCGCCCGCGGCGGCGTGCGTCGTCCCCCGCGACAGGCAGACTGCACGGCTCAAGTCCGGTCCCACGTCCCTTCGTGCCTTCGTGGCCTTTCTCGTCTTCCATTCGCGCGGCTGCCCGCCGCGTCCGGGGAAGACGGAAGGACGATGCCACAAAGACACGAAGACACCAAGGATCGGCGGTGAAGCACCGCGCGCTCGGGTTGCACCCGAGACTCTTCGTGCCTTCGTGCCTTCGTGGCCTTTCTCGTCTTCGTGCCTTCGTGGCTATTCTCGTCTTCCGTCCTCGCGGCTTCGAAGATTGCTACTCGCGGGTGTCGACGACCCTCGCCACCTCGCCCGTCTCCGAACGCGCCAGCGTCTTCGGCTCCACGAACGTGACCTTGACCTGCATGCCCGCCTCGACCTCGATCCGCTGGACGATCGCGAGGCGCAGGCGGTCGAGCGTCTTGAGCTCGTCGATGGACGGGATCTCGGCCGACACCTCGGTGCGGATCTCCATGCCGTCCACGCCGTCCTTCCGGTCCAGGACGATCTGGAAGTGCGGCAACGTGCCGAGGACTTCCCCCATGATGCGCTCGAGCTGCGACAGGAACACGTTCCGGCCGCCGAAGAAGAGGCGGTCGTCGATGTGCCCCGCGATGCGGCGGATCCTGACGAACGTGCGCCCGCAGGCGCAGGTCCCCGGCACGAGCGCGCTCACATCGCCCGTCCGGAAGCGGATCACGGGAAAGGCTTCCTTGGTGATCGTGGTGAAGACCAGTTCGCCCTCCTCCCCCGGCGGCAGCGGCCTGAGCGTCCGCGGGTCGATCACCTCCACGATGAAGTGATCCTCGTTGACGTGCAGGCCGTCCTTGCACGCGCATTCCCCGGCGACGCCCGGCCCCATCACGGCGGTGAGGCCGTAGCTGTCGATCGCCGTGATGTGCAGCATCGCCTCGATGCGGGCGCGCATCTCCTCGGACCAGGGTTCCGCGCCGAGAAGCCCGACGCGCAGGTGCAGCGCCTGGGGCTGCACCTTGAACGCGTCCAGCATCGTCCCCAGGTTGCAGGCCAGGCTCGGCGTCCCGATCAGGACGGTCGTCTTGTAGTCCCGCATGATCGTGACCTGCGTTTCCAGGCTCATGGTCGCCGAGGCCGGGATGACGGACGCGCCCAGCCGTTCGGCGCCCTGGTGGAACCCGAACCCGCCCGAGAAGAGATCGTAATGGAACGCGATCTGCACGACGTCCTGGTCGGTCACGCCGGCCGCGGTGAGGATCCGCGCGGCGCAGTCGGTCCAGTGCCGCAGGTCGTTCTTCGTGTAGCCGACGGCGATCATCCGCCGGGACGCGCCGGGCGCGGAGTGGATCCGCACGACGTCCTTGAGCGGCACCGCGAACATGTCGTAAGGATAGCTCCGCGCCAGGTCCTCGCGCGTCGTGAAGGGGATCTCCTTGAAGTCCTCGATGGCGCGTATCTTCTCGAACGCCACGCCCGCCGCATCGAAGGTGTGGCGGTAGAACGCCACGTTGCGGTAGACGCGATTGAGCGTCAACTGGAGCCGCTCGATCTGGAGCTGCGCCAGATCCTCCCTGCCCATCGCCTCGCACTTCGCGTCGAACATGGCCTGCCTCCCTGCGCCGCGCCGCGGCGTCACTCGTCGATCCGCCGGTACTCCTTGCCGAGATACGCGCGCTGCACATCGCGGTTGTCGAGCAGGTCGCGCGCGCTGCCCTCGATGACGATCCGGCCCGCTTCCAGGACGTAGCCCCGGTCCGCGATCGCGAGCGCGGCCCGCGCGTTCTGCTCCACGAGCAGCACCGTCATCCCCTGCCCGCGCAGGCGGACGACGGTCTGGAAGATGTCCTTGACGATCTTCGGGGCGATGCCCATCGAGGGCTCGTCCATCATGATGCACCGCGGCGCCGACATGAGCGCCCGGCCGATCGCCAGCATCTGCTGCTCGCCGCCGGACAGCGTCCCCGCGAGCTGCCCCTGCCGCTCCCCGAGCACGCCGAACAGGCCGCGGACCTCCTCCATGCGCGCGTGCGCCGCCGCCCGCGGCTCGCGCCTCCGCCGCGCGTAGGCCCCGAGCATCAGGTTCTCCTTCACGCTCAGGGGCGCGAAGATCTGCCGCCCCTCGGGGACGAGCGCGCACCCCAGGCGCACGATCCTCTCGGCCGGCGCGTTCCGGATCGCCCGCCCGTCGAAGACGATCTCGCCGTCGGTCGCGCGCACGATTCCCGCGATCGCGCCGAGCAGCGTCGTCTTGCCGGCGCCGTTGGCGCCGATGAGCGCGACGATCTCCCCCGGCGAGACGTGCATCGACACGCCCTTGAGCACGCGCAGGTTGCCGTAGCCGGCCTCGAGATTCAGAACCCTAAGCATGGTCGTCACCGAGGTAGACGCGGATCACATCGGGGTTCTTCTGGATCTCGACGGGCGCGCCGGCGGTCAGCACCCGCCCCTGGTCGAGCACGATGACCTCGTCGGAGATGTCCATGACGAGCGACATGTCGTGCTCGACGACGAGCACCGTGATGCCCTGCGACCTGATGCGCTCGATCAGCCGTCCGAGCGCCGCGGTCTCGTGCAGATTGAGGCCGGCGGCGGGCTCGTCCAGGAGCAGCAGGCGCGGCTCGGCCGCGAGGGCCCGGGCGAACTCGACCAGGCGCTGCACCCCGAAGGGGAGCGTCCCGGCGACCTCGCGCACGTCCCCGCCGAGGTCCAGCCCCTCCAGCACCGCCGCGGCCTTCTCCCTGATCCGGCGCTCCTCGCGCCACGTCGAGGGGAGATTGAGCATGCCCGCGATGCACCCGGCCCGCGAGCGGACGTGCCGCCCCACCATGACGTTCTCGAGCACCGTCATGTGCGCGAAGAGCCGCGTCGTCTGGAACGTCCGGCCGATGCCGAGCGCCGCGACCGCGTGGGGCGCGGCTCCCGTGATGTCGCGGCCGTCGAACACGACGCGGCCCGCGTCCGGCGCCACGCTTCCCGCGATGAGGTTGAACAGCGTGCTCTTGCCGGCGCCGTTCGGGCCGATGAGAGCGGTGATGGAGCCCGCGGCGACCGCGATGCTCGCCTCCTGCACGGCCTGCAGCCCGCCGAAGCGGCGGCTCAGCGCATGGGTCTCAAGCAGCGCGCCCGGCATGCAGCCTCCGCCCGAGGAACCCGCGCAGCGCCCGGAGCTGCGACCTGCTGAGAAGCCCGCGCGGCGCGAACAGCATCACCGCGATCAGGATGACCCCGAAGACGGCGTCATCGTAGGTGCCGAACACCCCGCGGAGCGAGAGGAAGTTGAGCGCGGCCCCCATGAGGAGGACGCCCCAGAGGTTCGCCATGCCCCCCGCCGCGACGATCGCCACGTACCTGACCGACTTCATCACCGATGCCTCGGACGGCCCGATGCTCCCGTTGTAGTGCGTCAGGAACGAGCCGGCCACGGCCGCGAACACGGCGCTCACCACGAACGCGTGGACCTTGCAGCGCGCGGTGTCGACCCCCAGGGCGTTGGCCGCCGCCTCGTTGCCGTGAATCGACGCGAGCGCCCGCCCGATGCGCGACCCGGTCAGGTTGACGATCACGAACGCGCCGAGGACGACGAGCCCCCACGCGACGTAGTAGTTGAACACGCGGAGCGCCGTGGCGCCGCCCACCGCGAGGCCCGCCGCGAGCGCGAACGGCGGCACCTCGGCGATGCCGTCGGACCTGCCCAGCGCATCGGTGCCCGCCGCGATCCGGTAGATGATCACACCGAACCCGAGCGTCGCCATCGCCAGGTAGTGGCCCCGCAGGCGGATGATGGGCACGCCGATCGCGAAGGCCACCGCCAGGGCCAGCGCCACGGCCGCGGCGAAGGCGGCCCACGGCGCGACCGAGAGGACCTTGACGCCGTAGACGTTCTGCCATTCCGAGAGGACGCCGCAGGCCTGCAGGCACCGCGCCCACGGCTCGGCGGCGTGCGCGAGCAGATTGTGGGTGGTGAGCGCCGCCGACGTGTAGCCGCCCAGCGCGAAGAACCCCGCGTGGCCGAGCGAGATCTGGCCCGCGTGTCCCATGAGGAGGCACAGCCCCGCGGCCACCAGGCAGTAGTACGCCGCCATGATGAGCTGCGTGAGGTAGTACCCGGCGCCGGCCAGCGCGACGCCGCGCTCGACCGCCGCGACGAGCGCCGCCAGCACGAGCACGGGAACGTAGCGCTGCAGCCCCATCAGAACTCCTTGAGCGCGGCGGCCTCCGCACTCCCGAAGAGCCCGCTCGGCTTGCAGACGAGAATCACCATGAGGATCGCCACCGCCACGCCGTCCTGGTACGTGCTGCAACCGATCATGACGCTGAAGCTCTCCAGGACCCCCACGATGAGCCCCGCCCCGACGGCCGCGACGCTGTTGCCCAGGCCGCCCACGATCGCGACCGTGAACCCCTTGATCGCGAGCGGCGCGCCCATGTCGTACTGCGTCTGGGTGACGGGCGAGGTCACGCACCCGGCCAGCGCGCCGATCCCGGCGCTCAGCATGAAGGACAGCGTGACCATGGCCTTGGCGTTGATGCCGCACAGCCGCGCCGCGGTGCGGTTGGCCGCGCAGGCGCGCATGGCCCTGCCGGTCACGGTGAGCTTGAAGAAGAGCGACAGCCCCGCGACGATGACCGCGAGCGTGCCGAAGACCCACAGGAACTGGGGCGGGCAGCTCGCGCCCAGGATGTCGATGCTGGAGGTCTCCGTGCCGCTGAAGTACGGCAGCGCGTGCACCTTCTCGTCCCACGCGTGCAGCATGCCTTCCCGCATCAGGATCGAGACGCCGATCGTGATGATGACCAGCCGGAGCACGCTCGCATTCTTGAGCCAGCGGATGAACACGATCTCGATGAGCGCGCCGGCGGCCATCGTCGCGAGCACCGCCAGCGCGACGGCGGCCGCGAGCGGCACGTGCCCGGCGAGGCTTATCGCCGCCATCGCCCCCAGGACGACGAACTCGCCTTGCGCGAAGTTGATGATGC
>JBFZCA010000567.1:0-3386 GCA_041308205.1 Planctomycetota bacterium
CCTTGCCGCGGCGCTGGCGGCGGCTCCCGCCGCGAGGCTCGTGGCGCACCCGGCGGTCGCGACGGTGAGGTACGCCGTGCGCCCGGGAGAGCCAGTCCGGGAGATCGGCATGCCCGCCTCCGCCCGCGACGCCATCGCGCGCCTGGACCGCGCACGGATCGTGCGCTCCGGCGAGCCCGTGCTCCTGGCCGAGGGCATCGGCGTCACCGGCCCCATTCCGCGCGAGACATCGTTCGAGGATGCGGGCGGGCCCTTCTTCCTCGATCAGGCGGGCGCGCGCCCCGATTCGATCCCCGACGATCAGGCGCTGTGGATCGCCGCCGCGGGCGGGCTCGTCGTCCTCGCGGGCTGCTGCCATGCGGGCGTCATCAACACGCTGCGCCACGCACGGCGCGCGAGCGGAATCGCCGCGACCCGCGCCGTGATCGGCGGCTTTCACCTGGGCAATGCGAATCCGGAACGCCTGGCGGCCACGGCGGCCGCGCTCGAAGACCTCCGTCCCGCGCTGCTTGCGCCTTGCCATTGCACGGGCGAACGGGCCACCGAGGTGCTGCGGAACGCCTTCGGTGCGCGAGTCGTGCGCTGCGCCGCCGGGAGCCGTCTCCAGTTTTAGCAGCCGTTCACAGGAGATCCCGAACGCCCTGATCTTTCTGATTCACCACAGAGAAGACAGCGGCCGCAGAGAAGGAAACGTGAGACGTTGCGTGGCTTCATGTCACGTGCGGTTTTCTCTCTCCGTCTCCTTCTCCGTGCCCTCTGCGTCTCTGTGGTTTCTTCTCCGTCAGATGACGCCTGTCCGTGTACACGCACACGGTGAGAGAACCGTGAACGGCTACGAGTTTCAAGGCGCGGGTGCGGGCGGTGCGGGCGGCACGGGCGCCGGAGGAGGAGGTGGTGGCGGCGGCGGCGGCTCCTCCGGCTCGCAGGGGCTCGGCTTGTTGAGCGCGGCCTCCGGCTCGTAGCACAGGGCTCCGATGCCGACCTGGAGCGGCAGGAGCTGGACGCGGGCGCCGACGAAGCCGATCCCGACGCCCGCGAGCGGCCAGATGTCCAGGCCGACAAGCTCGCCCTTCCGGGGCGTGTTGGTCAGGATGCCGAGCCGGATCAGCGTGCCGTCGTAGGGAGCGATGCCGTTCAGGTCCACGACTCCCGAGACGAGCCCTCCGACCTTGACGCCGCTCGAGCCCTCGCAGTCGGTTCCCACGTTGACGCTCAGGCATCCGGCAAGAAGACACGCTGCCGCCGGAGCCGCACAGGCATGGACAAGACGCATGGCTGGAACCTCCTCGAACGGGCCGACCGGTGCCGGGAAGATCGAACGCCGAGATCGTCCCCTATAGTATGTCTCGCACGCCGCGCGCAGCGCAAGAGCGCGCGGCGCACGCGCTCAGCTCTTCGCCGCCTCGCCGGGCGCGTCCTTCACCGGGCACACGACCTGGCATTGATGGCAGACGACGCAGTCGGCCGCGCGGCTCGGCGATGCGCCCGCCGCGATGCGCGCCGACGGCTCGACCGCGGTCGCGCACGTCCGGTCGCACTTCTTGCAGGAGATGCAGCGCGAGGTGGGCGGCTTCACGGCCCAGAAGCTCACGAAGTTGAGGGGAGCGAGCAGGGCGCCGATGGGACAGAGCACGTTGCAGAACGCGCGCCGGCTGAAGACGACGGCGGCGACGACGGCCGCGAGAATGCCGATCTTGAGAAGCGACCAGCCCGAAACCGCGGCCTCGCCCGAAAACGCGCCGCCGATCACGGCAGGCACCGACACCTGGGCCGCGGCGGCCGGACAGTAGCGGCAGAACGAGAACACGGTTTCCTCGCCGAAGACGAAGGGCAGCGCGAACACCGTGAGGACGAGCACCGCGTATTTCGTGCGGCTCGTCCACGCGGGCAACGTGAATTTCCGCGTCTTCAGCCTGTAGAGCAGGTCCTGGAGGAAGCCGAACGGGCACACCCAGCCGCAGAGGAGGCGGCCGACGAGGACGCCGGCGAGGAGCACGGCGCCGAGCGCGAGCAACGGGAAGACATGGTGCCCCGCGAAATGCGCGAATACCCCGATCGGACACGCGAAATACGACAGCGCGCAGGAGTGGCAGCTCAGGACCGGAACGCAGAGCCACTTGGCCTCCAGGCCCCACGAGCTGTGGAGAAGAACGAGCGACATGGTCTGAACGAGGGTCTTGTATCTCTGCATGCGCATGCGGTGGCGGCCGCCATGGCCGCCGGTACGCTCCTAAATTCAGGTAGGGCACGCGCGCCTGCCGCCCGGCTTCGAGCGGTCGTACTGCGTGAAGAGCCTGTCGCCCTTGCGCAGGACGCCCGTGAAGGTGGCATCGATGACGAGCTGCGCCTCGCTGATCGTCTGGGTGACGATCTTGGGCGGAAGCTTGCGCATGCCGGGAAGCTGCAGGCCGCCCGGCGCGATGATGGCCGGCGCCTTGGATTCCGCCGCCTGCTCGTACAGCACGCGGTGCGTCCGCGCGGCGCCCGCGGCGACGCACGCGAGCGCCGCCGCGCCCAGCCCGACCGCGATCACCAACCGCACGCGCCGCGCCTTCACAGCAGATTCCTCTCGTAGCCCGGCGCAAGCCGCCGGTCGTTGCCGATCCTGATCGTGACCCTGCGCGCGTCGAGCCAGTCGAGGACCGCGAGCGCGTACTTGCGGGTCGAGCTCAGATGATACTTGAAATCCGCCGAGTTGAGTATCCCCTTGGCCTTGATCGTCGCCACGGCCTTGTCCTGCGCGTCCTTGCACCACTTCCGGCTCAGGACGACGTTCTTGCTCAGCTTGACAAGCGTCCCCTCGTCGCAGAGGTGGTCGAGGAGCCGCTCGACCTCCGCCGGCGCGGCGCCGAGCCGTGCGGGAAGCTCGTCGGGCCGCGGCGACGCGAACCCCTCCTTGTCGAAGACCTCGGCGATGCGCTGCATGAGGCCGCGCTCGCCATCGCCGAGCGCGCTCACCGCCGCCTCGAGCACGATCTTCCCGCCCCGGCGCGTGATCGCGCCCTCGCGGCCGAGGTCCTCCTCGATCCGCGCCCACAGCGCGGGCGGGAGATTCATGCCCTTCCTGACCTCGCCCAGGGTCAGGCTGAGCGCCGTGCCCTTCGCGAGCGCCTCGTCGATGCGCGCGCGCACGTCGGCCAGGAATCCGCCGTACGCATCGACGTGCACGATGAGGCCCGAGCTCAGCGCCACGATCCTCCCCGCGGCGGCCAGCGCCGCGAGGTGCTCCTTGACGACGTCCTGCCTGAGGAGCGTCCCTCGCGCGACCTCGGCCTCCGTCGCGCCGGCCGGGCGCTCGTGCGCCAGGAACCACTCGACGCGCCGCGCCCGGCCCTCGAGCGACGCGAGGCTCAGGCCGCCGAAGAACTCGCGCTGCGCCGCGAGCT
>JBFZCA010000568.1:0-14142 GCA_041308205.1 Planctomycetota bacterium
GCGTCTGCGCGGCGACGGCAGCGGGCTCCTTGCGCCCCGTCGCGAGCGTGAGCTCGATCGGCGCCGGCGGAGCGGGCCGCGGCGAGTACTGCGGCTCGGGAGTCTGCGGCTCGGCGGGCGCCGGTGCGACGGCGCCCTGACGCGAGGAGATTCGCACGCCTTGGCTTGCAATGGCTCCGCCCCCCAGGTCCTCGGCTGCCATCGTCATGACGCCGCCTTCCGGCCCGACGGGGAACTCCGCGGCCCAGCGTTCGGCGTCGAGGAACCGGTGCGTGCCCGGCCGGCCGTCGAGGGTGAAGCGGCCGGCCAGGGTCGGCGCCCTGCCCGCGGCCTGCACGAGATCGGGCTTGCCTTGCCGCGACACGCGCCGCGCCTGCTCGACGGCGAAGCGAGGTCCCTCCGGAATCTGGCTCAGGACGAACGCGGAGCGCGCCTGCGCGAACTGGAGCATCGATGCCGCGTCCCCGCCGCAGGCCTTCGACGTGTCCCCGAGAATGACCGCCAGATCGTGGAGGAACGGCCCGCGCGCCATGTAGCCCAGATAGCTCAGGAACTGCCGGCGGTAGAAGGGCTCGGACAGAAGCCGCCTGAACGACGCGAACTTGTCGGGAAAGAGCGGCGACTGCACGTTCCTGAACGTGAGGTCCGAGTCCCAGACGAGGAGGTGCCAGAGGCCGTCCTTTCCCGGCGTGCGGTAGATGTAGGCGTTCTTGCCGCGCCCGCGGCCCATCGTGTCCCAGTCGTCGCAGATCGTGCGCACGGCGAACGCGCGCAGCCACTGGTCGGCGTTCGCCGCCTTCTCGAACTGCGGCGCGAAGCCGGTCTTCGTGGCCTCCGGGTCCATGAGGGCGATCAGCCGGAGCAGCGGCCCGAAGTCCTCGATCGTGCCGGTCGCGCGCGGGGCGAAGTTCCAGCGGTAGAGCTCCGGGTCGGGGCCCTGCCACTTGAAGTCCGCCTCGACGCGCTGCTGCTCGGCGCCGCGGCCGGGCAGGAGCTCGAAGTAATCGTCGATCTTGTGGAGGTTGCCGCGCTCCGGGCCGGGGAACCAGCGGTCGATGAACTCCCCGTCGATGCGCTCGACGTCCTCGAACACGCCCTGCTCGCGGCCGGGAATGTTGACGAACACGTAGCGCTGCCTGAGGCTCGGCACGCGGAGGTTCGCAAGCAGCCAGTGCACCACGCGCTCGTGCTGGCGCGTGCCGTCCTGCTTCTGGCCGTCGAGCGTGTAGGCGCTTCTCCCGCCGAGGCGCTGCTCCCCGAAGCGAATGCGCCAATTGAAGCTCATGTCGCGCGTGTAGGGGCTGCCGCGCGCCCTGAACCCGACGTTGTAGAAGATCGCGGCGTTGCCGTACACGAACGTGGCGTCGGCCAGGCGGTTGGAAAGGCGGGGCCGCGCCTTCAGGGCATCCCACTGGGCCTTGGGGGCGAGGAGATGGTACGTGGGCAGGTGCTCGTGGCAGGTCAATCCGACGAGGTAGCACGCGGTGCGCGCGGGCGCATCGGCGGGATAGTGCCCCGTCGCGCCGGCCGCGTTGCGCGCCTCGATGTAGAACTCGACCAGCCCCGCGGCCTGGGCGGGGATCGCGCCCGACCACAGGGCCGTGCCGCGGCGCGCGGGAAGGCCGCACGGAGCGAGCGGGGCCTTCTTCCACGCCGTCTCGCCGTCGCGGCGGTAGCAGATGTCGGCGCCCGCCGGGGCGCTGCGGCCATCGATCCGTACGCGAACGGCGACGGGCGTCTTGTCGTCCGGCGCGATCGGCGTCTGCTCGGGCATGCCGGCGATGGGCGCGCCGCCCGAGGCCGCGATGCCGTTCGGCGCCCCGGGCGTGCCGAGCTTCTTGGGCGGCGCGAACGTGTGCGTCCTGGCGACGCCCTGGCCGATCGTGCGCGTGAGAAGCTGCACCGCGCCGCGCTGCCATTTGGCGCGGAACCTCAGGAAGTAGCGCTTCTCGGGCACGAGGTTCCTGCGCACGGTCACCGACACGTAGTTGTGGCGCGGATCGCCGCGGCCGTCGGCGACGATCAGATAGGCGCCCTTGCCCGCCGCCGCGGCATCCGTCACGGTCGAGCGGTCGTGCGTGCCGAGGGCGCTCCAGCCGAAGTCGCCGCGCTCGAAGCCCTCCTTGACGAGCGCCTCGTCCTGGGAGGCGAGAATGACGTTGTCGATGAGACACTCGCCCGCGCCCAGGAGCAGAAACTGAAATTCCGAGAGGTTCACGTCGCGGAAGGCGTGGTGGATGCCGGCGTACTCGAACGTCTGCCACTGGGCGCCGGCGCGGCTGTCGCTCGCGCCCCACGCGGCGGGAAGATCGTTCTCGCCCCCCACATCGATGAGCTCGAGGCTCTCGCCGAGGCCGTCGGCCCACGAGGGCCACGGATCGCGGTCGCCGTACGCGACCTCGTCGATGCAGACGCCCTCGGGGGTCTCCAGGCGGATCGTCTCGCCGCCGTCGGCGAGCGTGCCCTGGCAGGGGCCGAAGAGGATCGCGCTCTTGATGCCGTAGCGCGCGCCGAGGCGCGCCGGATCCTTGGCGACGACCGCGTACGACGCGGGGCCGATGCGGGCCTTCGCCGGGAACGTGAAGCCGATGCCCCGCACCGTGCAGCCGGCAAGATCGACGGCCCGGGCGCTCCGGTTGTAGAGCTCGATGTACTCGTCGCGGTCGTCCTCGGTGATGGGATGGTACATGATCTCGCTGATCACCAGGTCGGGCACGGGCAGAGGCTTGTTGGCCGCGCCGGGCGTGGGAGCGCCGCACGGAGCGACCGCGCCGGTGCCGTCGGGAACGCGCCCGCATGCGGTGCCGGCGGCCAGTCCTCCCGCGCGCACGGCGTCGACTACACGCGTGCCGTCGGGAATCGAGACCGCGCATTCGAGGTCCGGCGCGGCGAGCGCGAAGCCGGGCCCGAAGGCCTCGGGCGCGAGCGTCAAGAAGCCGTACGGGGCCAGGACGACGCCGTCCGGGATGCGATACTTCGCGAGCGCCGCGAAGTCGTTCGTGACGAGCCAGCCGCCGAGCGGGACCGCATCCCCGGACGTGTTGAGAAGCTCGATGAAGCCGCCGGGGCCGCAGGCGATCTCGTTGATCCTGACGGCGGGGAGCGGCGCGAGCGCGACGCGGCCCGGCCCCGGTCCGAAGCCGTTGGGCGCCCCGGGCGAGCCGCCGACCGCGGGGCTCTGCGCCCAGCTCGCGGGGTCCCGGGGGTCGAAGAGCGGGTCGCGCAATGCCAGGGAATGGCCGGCGCCGTCCGCGCTCGCGGGCCACGGCTCGCGATCGTCGTACGTGACGGCGCACGCCGTCGTGCCGGCCGCGTTCACGAGCCTGAGCGTGCCGCCCTTGTTGCCCAGGCGGCCCTCGAACCGCAGCGGCCGGCGCGCGAGCGGGTACGCCTTCTGGAGATGCGTCGGGGCGCGCGCCGCGACGAGGCACTCGCCGGGAAGGAGCACGGTGCCGGGCGGGAAGGCGCACTCGATTTCGCCCTCGATGCGCCATTCGGAGAGATCGGCGCGAGGCGCCTCGGGGTTGTGGATCTCGACGAATTCGAGGGCTTCCTCGGGATCGGCGGGGTGGTACATGATCTCGGAGATGACGACGCACGGCTCCGCGCCGAGCCCCGAGGCGAGCAGGGCGAGGATGGGCAGAAGGGCGTGGCTCCGGCGCAGTGTCATCATCCGGTCATCCGCACGTGGGGACTACCGCTAGTCTACACCGGGGAACGACGGGGTCAACGGAACGACCGCGCGGCGAGCACCGAGGGGATTCCCGCCGGGGCGCGGCGCTACGCGAGCTTCGTTCTGAGCGTCTTGAGGAGCACGTCGGGGTTGACCGGCTTCTGGAAGACGCCGGACAGGCCCAGCGCAACGTAGTCCGCGCTGAGATTGAGCTGGTCCCCGACCGAGCTCAGCATGTAGATCGGGACCTGGCTTCCCGCGGCCCTGATCTCCTTGACGAAGCTCGTGCCCGCGTCGACTTCCTCCATCATCAGATCCACGATGATGAGGTCGGGCGCCTTCTCCTTGAACTTGGCGAGCCCCTCCTCCGCCGTGGACGCATCCACGCAGACGTAGTTGTTGCGCTCGAGCACGATGCGCAGGGTGGCGAGGACATCGTCGTCATCGTCGATACAGAGAATTACCGGCTTGCCTTTTTGCATTGCCCATCCCCATTGCAGAGAGCCGCTGCGGTCGCGCCGAACGGGGCGGACTCGCACGCCGCGGCGCGGAACGAACGTTCACGTAACACCGGCGCCATGAACCGCAGGGCGGCCTCCAGGTTGGCGGCCGCGCCGTCGGTCAAGGATTCCTCGAACGACTCGAAATCGTACCCGCGGACGGAGAGCATGTAGCTCTCGGGCCGCGCCCCGAACAGCGCGCCCGCGAGCGCCAGCAGCGCGTCGGGCGCGATGGAGTGGCTCGCGACGCGCCCGTCCTCGCGCGGCTCGATCCGCCTGAGCGCGAACGGAGGCCCCGCGCGGTCCGCGTCGACGAACACCACGACGCCGTGCTCGGCGATTGCCGCGGCATCCTCCACCGTGAGCTGGTAGCCCGCGTCCACGGTCACGCCGGGAATGTCCATGCGCTCCGCGGCCTGGGCGAACGCCGGGCCGAGGCCGTCGTCGCGCCGGCCGGGGTTGCCGTAGCCGATGAGCAGCACGTTGCCGGCGTTCGTCACGCCTGCACCCTCCTGTCGACGATCTCGCCCGAGTGTGCGCGGAGCTCGACCACGAGCGGCATGGCGCCGAGCGCGTGCGTCGCGCACGAGAGGCAGGGATCGTAGGCGCGGATCGCCACCTCGATGCGGTTGAGCAGCCCCTCGGTGATCGTGACGCCCGAGAGGTGGTCCTCCGCGACCTTGGTGACGGCCCGGTTCATGGGCTCGTTGTTGTTGGTGGTCGAGACGATCAGGTTCGCCATCACGACCTGGTCGTTGTCGTCGACCCTGTAGTGATGGAAGAGCGTCCCGCGCGGCGCCTCGATCAGGCCGACCGCCTCGTTGCGGCGCGCGCCCTTGACGACCAGGTCCTCGCCCTGGAGGTCGTGGTCGTGGAGCAGCTCCTTGATCTTCTCGATCGAGTGCAGGAGCTCGATCATGCGCGTCCAGTGGTAGGCCATGGAGATGTTGTTGGGAGCGCCGTTGGTGAGCGCCATGAACTCCTTGCGCGCCGCCTCGGCCTCCGGCGTGTCGATGGAGTCGCAGACGTTGACGCGCGCGAGCGGCCCCACGCGGTACCAGCCCTTGGCCGGGCCGAGCGACTTGATGAAGGGAAACTTCATGTACGACCAGGACCGCACCTCCTCGGCGATGTAGTCGGCGTAGTTCTGGTAGTCGACCTGGTCGAAGATCTTCTTTCCGGCCGCGTCGATGGCGCGCAGGTTGCCGTGGTACAGGTCCATGGCCCCGTCCGCGCGGACGAGCGCCAGGTGGTTGCTGTCGAAGGACCCGAAGGGCGCGAGCTCCTTCAGGTGCTCGACCGTGTAGTCCTTGCAGAGCTTGAGCGCCGCGCGGGACCAGGCGACCATCTGATCGAGGTCCTTGAGGAGGAAGTCGCGCTCCTCGATCGACACGTTCTTGTTGACGCCGCCCGGAATGGCGCCCGTGCCGTGGATCTTCTTGCCGGCGGTGATCCTGATGATCTCCTGGCCGTACTTGCGCATCATGACGCCCTGGACGGCCAGCTCGGGAAACTTCTTGGCCACCCCGATGACGTTCCTGATCGCGGGGTCGGCGTCGAACCCGAAGAGCAGGTCGGGCGACACGAGGTGGAAGAAGTGCAGCGCGTGCGACTGGAAGAACTGGCCGTAGTGCATGAGCCGGCGCACTTTCTCGGCCGTGGGCGTGAGGTTCTCGCCGCCGACGATGCGGTCCATCGCCTTCGCCGCCGCGAGGTGATGGCTCACCGGGCAGATGCCGCAGAGCCGCTGGACGAGAACCGGCACCTCCCAGAAGGGCCGGCCCTGGATGAAGCGCTCGAAGCCGCGGAACTCCACGATGTGGAGCCGGGCGCGCTTCACCTTGCGGTGCTCGTCCAGATCGATCGTCACCTTGCCGTGTCCCTCGACGCGGGTGACCGGCTCGATCACCAACCGCTGTCCGCCGTCATGCTTCGTCATAGCGTCTCCGTTCAGTCGTATTTGATGAGCTGGTAGGGGAGATCGAGCGGCGTGCCGCTCAGGAGCGCCGTGAGCGCCTCCCAGATCGTGTCCGCGGGAGGCGGACAGCCCGGCAGGAAGTAGTCGATCTTGACCACCTCGTGCGCCGGGTAGACCCGGTTGAGGAGCAGCGGGATCTCCTTGTCGTTCGGGATCTCCTTGGCCGGGTTGTACACGGTCGGGCCGTGCAGGTAGGCCTCCTCGAGGCACTCCTTGAGCGGAATCGTGTTGCGCATCGCGGGAATGCCGCCCATGATCGCGCAGTCCCCGACCGAGATGAGGATATCGCAGTGCGCCCGGAAGTCCTGGAGCACGCGCACGTTCTCCTCGTTGCAGCAGCCGCCCTCGATGAGCCCGACGAGGCAGCGGCCCGTGAACTTCTTGATGTCGTCGACCGGCGACTTGTCGAAGTCGACCAGCTCGATGAGCTTCAGTATGCGGTCATCGATGTCCAGGATCGACATGTGGCAGCCGAAGCAGCCTGCCAGGGACGCGGTTGCAACCTTTGGTTTTGCCATCGCCTCGTTCCTCACTTGTGCGGGCACGCCCGCGTCGCCTCGATGTCGGAGCCGATCGGCGCCGCGTCGTACATGCGCTGCCCGATCGGGATGACGTAGCCCACGCGCTTGCGGAGGATGGCGCCCACCGGGCACGCCGATACGGCCCTGTCCGCGCGCGCGGCGTCGGTGTCCGCGAGCGCCGCCTTCGCGTTGACCGCGATCCGCTTGCGGGGGCCGCGGCCGACGAACTGGAACACGTTCTTGCCGTCCAGCTCGCGCGACGCGCGGACGCAGCGGCCGCAGAGGATGCAGCGGTTGCGGTCGATGAAGATATCGGGGTGGCTCGCGTCGAGGTCGCGCGTCGGAAAGAGGTAGGGGTACTTGGGCGCCATGATCCCGAAACGGTAGGCCAGGGCCTGCAGCTCGCAGTTGCCGCTCTTCTCGCAGAACATGCAGAAATGGTTGCCCTCGACGAAGAGCATCTCGATCAGGTTGCGCCGGATCGCGAGCAGCGCCTCGGACGCGTTCTCGACGATGATGCCCGGCCCCGCCGGCTGCGTGCACGCCGCCTGGGGCCTCCCGTTGACGAACACGGTGCACACGCGGCAGCTTCCGTGCGGCGCCAGCTCCTTGTGGTAGCAGAGGCGCGGGATGTAGATCCCCGCCTCCTCGGCCGCCTGCATGATGGTCTGACCCGCGCGGCCCTTGATCTCGACGCCGTCAATGCTGAATGCGAACGTATCGTTCATGGCAGCTTCCTTTGCGTTCTCAGGGGTGAGCGAGGTGCACGGAGGCGCGCCCGGCGATCGCCTGCGCATCGGTGACGGCCGCGCCCAGATCGAACGACGGCTGCAGGCCGCCGGTGCGGGCCTTGACGCGCTTCTCGTACTCGGCCCTGAAGTTCTTCAGCGTCGCGAGCACGGGATTGGCCGAGGTCTGGCCCAGGCCGCAGCGGCTCGCCGTCTTGATCGTCTCGCCGAGCTTCTGCAGGTACTCCAGGTCCGCCGGCTCGCCGCGGCCCGCGATGATCGCGTGGAGCCGTTCCTTGAGGAGCACGTTGCCGACGCGGCACGGCGTGCAGTAGCCGCAGCTCTCGTCGATGAAGAATTCGAGGAACTCGAGCGCCACGCCGAGCACATCGCGGTTCGGCCCGAAGACGATCACCGAGCCGCCCGTCGCCAGATCGTCGTAGCAGATCGTGCGGCCGAAGTCGTTGCGGCCGACCATCTGCCCCGAGGGGCCGCCGACCTGCACGGCCGCCGCGTCCCCGGCGCCGATCGTGGCGAGGAAGTCGGCGAGCTTGATGCCGAACGGAACCTCGTAGACGCCGGGGCTCCTGCAATCGCCCGACACGCTGAGGAGCTTCGTGCCCGCGCTGCCCTTGGAGCCCATCTCCGCGAACCACCCCGGCCCGTTGGCCAGGATCTGCGCGGCGCAGCAGAAGGTCTCGACGTTGTTGACGACCGTGGGGAACCCGAGGTAGCCCTTCTGCGCCGGGAACGGCGGCCTGTTCTTGGGGTCGCCGCGCAGGCCCTCGCACGAGCTTATGAGCGACGTTTCCTCGCCGCAGATGTAGGCGCCGGCGCCCATCTGGATTCGAATGTCGAAGCTGAAGCCCTGCTTGCCGAGAATGGCGGCGCCGAGCAGGTTCTTGGCGCGGCGCTGCGCGAGCACGTCCTCGAGGAACGCCGCGAGATACGCGTACTCGGCGCGCAGGTAGATGATGCCGGTGTCGGCGCCGATCGCGTACCCGGCCACGGTCATGCCCTCGAAGAGCAGGTCGGGGCACTCGGTCAGAATCACGCGGTCCTTGAACGTGCCGGGCTCGCCCTCATCCGCGTTGCACAGCACGAACCGGCGCGGGCCCGCCGCCTGGCGCGTGAACTCCCACTTCATGCCGGTCGGGAAGCCCGCGCCGCCGCGCCCGCGCAGGCGCGCGGTCTTCACATCGCGGATCACCTCCTGCGGCGTCATGGCCAGGGCGCCCTTGAGCGCGGCGCCCGGCTGCATGCCGGCGAAGATCACCGGTCCGCGCGCGCGAATGTTGTTGCGGACCATGGCGCGGACGAGGGGATGGCCGTTGTTGCCGTCCCCGTGCTGCCGGACGAGCCGCGCGGGATCGCCGTGCTCCTTGAGGGCGGCGACGATCTCACGCGCGGCGTCGCCGGAGAGGTTGGTCACGACCACGTCGTTGACGAGCGCGGCCGGGGCCTGATCGGACATGCCGATGCAGGGCGCGTACTCGAGCGTGATCGCGCCGTCCGGCGTCGTCTGCCCGAACGCGATGCCCAGCGCCTCCTCGAACGCCTTGGCGACGCGCTCCATGCCCTGCATCGTGTCGACGACATCGTTGCAGAGCCGGATCACGACCTTGCCCTTGGGCGCGGACGAAAGGAACGCGTAGAAGGAGACGACGCTCTCGACCTCGACGCGGTGCGTGCCCGTCTCGCGCGCGATGAGGTCCAGCGCATCGGAGGAGACGCAGCCGAGCGCCGCCTGGGTCTCCCGGACGATGTCCATCATGCGCGTGCGGTCCTTCCCGCACTTCGCGCAGATGCCCTGTATGACCGCGTGCAGCTTCTTGTTCATGCAGTGCCTCATTCCGTACGGCGGTGCAGCGGACAACGCCGCCACGCGCGGCGCTCGGCCGTGCGCGGCACACTCTCCCTGACACGCTCCCGAACCGCGGTGTACGACCGGTGCACGGGGGTCGTGAAAGGATTCACGATTGTAGGAGCTGCCGGCCGGGTCGTCAATCCGGGGCGGCGCGAAAAAAGAACGGCCGATCGTCTCTCGGCCCCTCACGTGTCGAGATCGCTGAGCAGGTAGGCTTCCGGCAGTTGCGCCGCGAGCCTCGCCGGGCAGTCGCGCCAGTCGGCCGCCGGGTCGCGCAGGCGTGTCAGGGCATCGCGCGTGCGCTCACCGAGGCAGAGCAGGATGCCCGTGTGCGAGCGCAGGAGCAGCTCGCGCGAGATCGTCATGCGCAGGGGCGGGGGCTTGGGCGCGTTCGCGACGAGCGCGTGCATGGGCGCATCGTCGAGCACCGAGCCGCGCGGGAAGAGCGAGGCGACGTGTCCGTCCTCCCCGACGCTCAGGAGCACGATATCGTGCGCCGCGCCGTGACGCGCGAGCGTCGCCGAATACGAGGCGAGGGCAGCGCGCGGATCCTCGGCATCGGCGGCGAACGGGTGGACGTTCTCGGGGGGAAGGGCGTTGCGCGCGGCGAGCGGCGCCGCCAGGCGCTCCCGCACGAGGCGGAAGTTGCTGTCGGGGTGGTCGAGCGGCACGAGACGCTCGTCGGCCATGAAGATATGAATCCGCTCCCACGGGAGCTCGGCGCGCGCGAGCGCATCGAACACATCCCCGGCGCTGCGCCCGCCGGGAAGGGCGAGGACGACGCGGTCCCGCTCCGCGAGCATCGCGCGCGCGGTCGCGGCGACGATGCCGGCCGCCCGCGCGAGAAGCTCCTGTGCGTTGCCGTGTATGACGTGCATGCAGCCGCATTGTACCCGCGGGCGCGTTGCGTTGGCAGCGGTCGGCGCGGGCCTCTATACTTGGGTCGGTCAACCGTGCCGGAGGACTTTTCCATGCGCACGAGCTTCGCTTGTTGTCTGTGCCGGGCGGCGGCAGTCGCGCTCGTCGCGGCGCTTGGCGTCAATGCCGGGGAATGGCCGCGGTTCCGCGGGCCCACCGGGCAGGGGATCTCCGCGGAGACGGGCGTCTTCCGCTGCCTCGATGCGGCCGGCGGCAAGGTCCTCTGGCGCAACCGCGTGCGCGGCGAGTACTACGCATCGCCCGTGTGGGCCAACGGCAGGATCTACGCCGTCAACCAGAAGGGCGAGACGACCGTGCTCGAGGCCGGCCCGACGTTCAAGGTCGTCGCGAGCAACGCGCTCGGCGAGAAGTGCTTCGCGAGCCCGGCCGTGGCGCACGGTGCGATCTTCCTGCGGACGGCCGCGCATCTTGTTCGCATCGGGAAACCGTGAGTGCGTCGGGCTTGCCTGCGGGCTCTTCCGCCCGCCGCCGCGCCTAGGTACACTTACGTGTACGCCCGGCGAGCCATGCGGGGCGTGCCGATTTCGTGGAAACCCGAGGCTGGAGCCTGCCGGCTGGAGATGGCTGACTGCCGTCTACCGCCTACAGCCTATCGCCTATCTCAAGGAGGACGCCATGCCGCGCGTGTGGACGCTCGTCGTTTCCGTCGCCGTGCTCGCCGCCCTGCCGGCGGCCGCCGAGCCGCCGAAGGCCGATTTCCTCGTCGCCCCTGACGGCAACGATGCCTGGTCCGGTCGTCTCGATGCGCCCAACGCGGAGAAGACCGATGGGCCATTCGCGAGCATCGACAAGGCGCGGCAGGCCGTGCGCGCGCTCAAGGCCGCGGCGCCGGACCGCGCCACGCCGATCGTCGTCCTCATCCGAGGCGGCTTCTACGCGCTTCCCGCGACCTTGACGTTCACGCCCGAGGACTCCGGCACGGAGAAGGCGCCCGTCGTGTACCAGAGCTACGGGAGCGAGCGTCCCGTCCTGAGCGGCGGCGCCGCGCTCGGCGGGTGGAAGGTCGCCGGCGACGGGAGATGGGAGACGACGCTCGACGATGTGCAGCGCGGCGCCTGGCAGTTCTCGCAGCTCTTCGTCGACGACCAGCGCCGATCGCGCCCGCAGCTCCCCAAGAAGGGCTACCACCTGATCGCGGACGAGCTGCCGCCCTCGCCGCAGGCGGCGGGCAAGGGGCACGATCGTTTCACGTTCGCGGGCGCGGACATCGATCAGGGCTGGGCGAACCTCGCCGATGTCGAGATCCTCGCCTTCCACCAGTGGTCGGCGTCGCGGATGCGCATCGCCGCCATCGACGCCGCCGCGCGCGCCGTGAGCTTCACGGGCCGCACGCGGAGCGACGGCTGGTGGGGGAAGTTCATCAAGGGCCACCGGTACCTCGCGATCAACGTCAAGGAGGCGCTCGCCGAGCCCGGTGAATGGTATCTCGACCGGCCGACCGGCGTCCTGACCTACATTCCCATGCCGGGAGAAGATCCGGCGAAGACCGCCGTCATCGCGCCGCGCCTGGAGTGCCTCGTGGCGTTCGTCGGCGACGGCGCGGCGCGGCGCTGGGTGACGAACGTGCAGCTTCGCGGCCTCACCTTCGCGCACACCAACTGGAACCTGCCGCCCGACGGGCAGTCGTTTCCGCAAGCGGAGATCGGCCTGGGGTCGGCGATCGTCGCGATGGGCGCGCGGGATCTCGTCCTCGACACGTGCGCCGTGCGGCACACCGGCGGGTACGCCGCGGCGTTCGGACCGGGCTGCCGGCACAACCGCATCGAGAACTGCGAGCTCATCGACCTCGGCGGCGGCGGCGTCAAGATCGGCCACGCGGCGCCGGGCTCCTGGGACGACGTCGGGAAGCAGCCCGAGGGCGAGGAAGCGCTCGTCTCGCACCACACGATCCGCAACTGCCTGATCGCCCACGGGGGGCGGCTGCACTCGGCGGCCGTCGGCGTCTGGGTCGGGCACTCGCCCCACAACGTGATCGAGCACAACGATATCGTCGATTTCTACTACACGGGCTTCTCGATCGGGTGGGTGTGGGGCTACGGGAAGAGCGAGGCGCACCACAACGACATCGGGTACAACCACGTCCACACGATCGGCCAGGGCGTCCTCTCGGACATGGGCGCGATCTACACGCTGGGCGTGTCGCCGGGCACGCGCATTCACGACAACCATTTCCACGACGTGCGTTCGTTCGACTACGGCGGCTGGGGCCTGTACACGGACGAGGGCTCGACCGGCATCGTCATGGAGAACAACCTGGTCTACCGCTGCTCGCGCGGGTGCTTCCACCAGCACTACGGCCGGGAGAACGTCGTCCGCAACAACATTCTGGCCTACGGCGGCGAGCAGCAGCTCCAGCGGACGCGCACGGAGGAGCACATCTCGTTCTTCCTCGAGCGCAACATCGTCCTCTGGGACAACGAGAGCCCGCTGCTGGGGAGCAACTGGAAGGACGACAACTTCCGGAACGACTACAACGTCTACTGGAACGCGGCCGGCAGAGCCGTGACGTTCCCGGGCGGCCCGACGCTGGCCGATTGGCAGAAAACGCGCAACCAGGACGCGCATTCGCTGATCGCGGACCCGATGTTCGTCGATCCCGCCGGGGGCGACTGGCGATTGAAGCCCGAGTCGCCGGCGCTGAAGCTCGGCTTCACCCCGTTCGACTACACCCGGGCGGGACGGAAGGGTCCCGCCGCGCTGACGAAGGACCTTCCCCCCGTGCCGCGGGGATTCGAGTAACCGGGCGCGCGAAGCGCCTTGCAGAAGGAGACCGACTATGTTCCTGCACGCCGTGGTGATGAGCTGTGCGCTCCAGTGCGCCGACACGCCGCCGCTCAAGTTCGAGCGCACGCGCATCGGCGATGCGAAGGTGATCTACGAGGCCGCGTCGGCCTGCGATGTGAACAACGACGGGGCGCTCGACATCGTCTCGGGCGAGTACTGGTTCCAGGGGCCCGACTTCAAGACGGCGCACAAGATCTGCGATGTCGCCTACCAGTCCGAGTACCACGATGACTTCTCCGATTACCCCATGGACGTCAACGGCGACGGGTACGTCGACATCGTGACGGGCGGCTGGTTCTGCGCCAAGCTCGCGTGGCGCGAGAACCCGAAGGGCGGCGCGGGGCTCTGGACGACCCACGACATCGATGCCTGCGGCAATGTCGAGACCGCGCGCTTCTGGGATGTCGACGGCGACGGCCATGTCGAGGTCGTGCCCAACGCGGGCGGGCGCGTCGCGTACTACACCCTCGTCCGCGATGCGGCGGGCAAGGGCACGGGGAAATTCACGAAGCGCGTCGTCAAGCCGGACGGCTGCGGCCACGGCCTGGGGTTCGGCGACGTGAACGGCGACGGCCGCGGGGACTTCATCGTTCCGGACGGCTGGATCGAGGCGCCGGAGGACCGCGCGAAGGGCGCGTGGGCTTTTCACCCCGAGTTCAAGCTCGGCTCGGCGAGCGTGCCCATCCTGGTTCACGATGTGAACGGCGACGGCCGCGCGGACCTCATCGTGGGCCAGGCGCACAACTACGGCCTCGATTGGTACGAGCAGGTCCTGAAGGACGGGACGCGGAGCTGGGTCAAGCACTCCATCGACGCCACGCGCTCCCAGTACCACGATATGGCGCTTGCCGACATCGACAAGGATGGGCAGCTCGAGCTCATCACCGGACAGCGCCATCGCGCGCACAACGGCAACGACCCGGGCGAGAAGGACCCGATCGGTCTTTACTACTTCGAGAACAAGGGCGGCCTGTGGGAGCGCGTCACGCTCGACTACGGTCCCGCCACCCACGCGAGCGGCGCGGGCATCTACTTCTGGGTCGCGGACGTCGACGCGAACGGCTGGCTCGACATCATCGCGCCCGGCAAGGAAGGGCTGTACCTGTTCAAGAACAAGGGGCGTCTATCCGGGGACAGTCACTGATTTCCAAG
>JBFZCA010000569.1:0-5431 GCA_041308205.1 Planctomycetota bacterium
GCGCGGCGACGGGCATGGAGGCGTTCGCCGCCTGGCAGCTCCACCGCGCGGATCTCGATGCCGGCATCGTGCTCGCCTTCCGCCGGAGCGAATGTCCGTTTCCCGTGCTCGAGGCGCGCCTTCGCGGCCTGAGGCCCGATGGGCGCTACACGGTCGAGCTGATCGACGAGGAGCGCAGGACGGAACGGCAGACGGTCGGCGGCCGGGTGCTCATGACGAATCTCGAGCTGCGCGTGCCCGTGCGCGGCACGAGCCTGCTCGTGAGGTACCGGGGCGAGTGACGCCGGACGCGCCCGCCGCGGGACGAGACGGCAACGCGCGGAAGGTGCCGCGGGTACGCAACTCTCACGCGCCGCCGACGAGATCGCCGAGCGTGAGCACGCGGTCGAAACCGCCGCTGCGTGCGAGCTCCGGCTCCGCGCCGGCGGCGCTGATGAGAACGCGTTCGATGGTCGTTCGCCGGCGCGCGGCGAGTGCATCGGTCCTGCGCGCGAATATGCGCGCCGTTTCGAGCCCTGCGGGCGCGGTCGTGTACTTGATCTCGCACACCGTGAGGACGTGATCGGCACGGTCGAATACCAGATCGAACTGGAAGCCCTCTTCCGCGCCGCGCTCGATCCATGCGCCGCTCCGGTAGCGTACGCCGCCGAAGCCGAGCAGCTCGGCGATCCGGCGATGGTGCGCGCGGCACCAGCGCTCGAACGCATAGCCCAGCCACTGCTGGTAATGATGGAGGGGAAGCGCGGCCGCCGGCCGATCCGCGAATGCGCCCGAGTCGATGGCGCGGCGCTGCGGCTGGATGAAACGGTAGTAGAACTGGAGGTACGGATCGGAGATCTGGTATCGTACGAGTTTCGAAGCCGGTCCCTTGTCGTAGGGGATGACGCCCTCGATGAATCCGCACGACTCCAGGTCGTCGAGAAGCGCCGTGAGGTTGCCGCCGGCCTTGACCCCGCAGCGTTCGGCGATTTCCCGGCGCGCGGCGCTGCGCCGGGCCGCCAGGAACTCGATGGCCGTGCGGTAGTGCGCGCTCCGTGCGAGGGAGCTGACGAAGATCCGGTCGCATTCGTTCAGGAAGTACGCATTCGGAAGGAACGCGTGCCGGCAGAGCGCGAGATACGTCGAGCTCTCGCTGCGCACGAGCTTCAGATACTCCGGAATGCCTCCGAGGGCGAGCTGCGCCTCGAACGCGTCGAACAGGGAGCGGTGCGCTCCCACGAACGCGGCCGTATCCGGGAACGGGAACGGTCCGAGGCGGATTTCCCTGGATACTCGACCGTACAGCGCCCGCGAGCGCACGATCTTCCCCGCCATGAAGGATGGCGCGGAACCGCACAAGACCACGACCAGCTTCGGATTCCGGCGCAGATCGTTGTCCCACGCATGCTTGAGGTCGGCGACGAACTCCTCGTCATAGGCGGCCAGCCACTGCACCTCTTCGAAGTACAGGGTCCATGTCCCGCGATCGACGAAACGCGAGAGGTAATCGAAGAACTCCAGCCAGCGTGAAAAACGGAGCTTCTGAATCGCGGCGTCGCCCGCGTATCGCGAGAGCTGGTAGAGCGCGTGCTCCATCTGCCGCGGGGCGGCGCCGCCCTCGATACCCTCGAACTTGAGGGGGTTGCGGTCGCGATAGGCCTGTTCGATGAGCTCGGTCTTGCCGACCCGCCGCCGTCCGTACACGACGACGAGCGAGGCCTCCGGCGATGCATCGACGGAGTGGAGCGCCGCCAGTTCGTCCTTCCGCCCGAGGAAGGACTCGTTCCTGGCTATCTGCAGTGGACTGAGCATCGGAACCTCCTGTTGGCCGATCATCTGTTTATTCTACAACATCGGCCGTTCTTTGGTCATGAAAACCGGCCGATGTTGATGAAAAACTCCATTATCGGCCCAGGATTCGGCTCGAAGCTCGTTACTGGAGTGAAGAGCCCGAGCGTCGGGTAACCGCGGCCACGCCCGCCGTCACTCGATCGTCCACCCGGCGCCGCCTTGGGCGCCGTCGCCGCACATCGTCGTGCGGATGAAATCGTAGAGCGCACGGTGGTAGTGCAGGCCCCAGATGCCGTGGCGCGCCTCCGGGTAGATCATGAGGTCGAAGCGCTTGCCCGCTTTCTGGAGCTCGTGAACGAGACGCGTGGCGTTCTGCATGTGGACGTTGTCATCGAGGCCGCCGTGCATGATGAGGAGCCGTCCGTGCAGATTCGCGGCCGCGGCGACGACCGATGAGGCCGCGTAGCCGTCGGGATTGTCCTGGGGCGTCCGCATGTACCGCTCCGTGTAGATGGTGTCGTAGTCGCGCCAGTCGGTGACGGCCGCGCCGGCGATCCCCGCGGCGAAGCGCGTGCTGTGCGTCATGGCGTACGCCGCCATGAAGCCGCCGTAGCTGAAGCCGCTGATGCCGATCCGCGCGCCGTCGACGAACGGGCGGGCGCACAGCCACTGGAGCGCGGCCTCGATGTCCTTGACCTCGCCGACGCCGAGCTGCCGGTACGCGGTCCATGCCGACACCGCGCCCTTGCCGCTCGCGCTGCGCACGTCGCACAGGAACGCGATGATGCCCGCCTCGGCGAGCATGTGCTCCCAGGCGCGGCCGCCCCCCCACGAGTCCCACACGGTTTGCGCGTGGGGGCCGGCGTAGGTCGAGAACCACACCGGGTATTTCCTGCCGGGCGCGATGTCGTGCGGCGTGATGAGCATGGCCTCGAGCGTGAATCCGCCGGCGGCCTTGATCGTGTGGAGCGTGACGGCGCCTATGCGGTAGCGCGCGGCCTCGTGGAGCGGATTCGTGTCGATCGTTCGCACGAGCTCGCCGCCCGCCCGGCGCAGGGCGACCTTCTCCGGCCGGGCGTGCGTCGACCACGTGTCGAAGAAGCAGTTGCCGGTCGGGCTCATGCCGATCGCGTGGTTGCCCGGGCAGGTCGTGAGCCGCTCGATCGCGCTCCCGTCGAGCGCGGCGCGGTAGAGGTTGTGGGCGATGTGGCTGTCGCGCGTGCCCGTGAAGTAGACCCGCCGCTCGGCTTCATCGACATGGACTACATCCCGCACTTCCCACTCGCCCGCGGTGACCGTCGCGCGCAAGGCGCCGTCGGGACCGTGGTGGTAGATGTGCTGCCAGCCCGTGCGCTCGCTCGTCAGGAGGAACGAGCCGTCCGCCAGGAAGCGCACGGCCTGCGGCGGCTCGATCCACGCGGCCGTCGAGTCGCGCAGGACCCGCACGGGCGCGCCGCCCGCGGGCGATACGGCGCAGATGTCGAGCCACGTCTGGAGGCGGTCCTGGACGTAGAAGTAGAGGCGGTCGCCGTTCTGCGGCCACGCCGCGCCCACGACGAGAATCCCGTCGGGGTCGTACGCCGAGAGATCCGCCCACCGCGGGGCGCCGCCCGCGACATCGACGATGCCGACCTGCACGCGAGGATTGGGCGTGCCGGGCTTGGGAAACGCCTCGCGCTCGACCGCCTGGCCCGACTCCAGGTTGTTGACGATGACGAACTCCGCGACCGGCGAGCTGTCGACCTGGAGGAAGGCCAGGCGCCGGGAGTCGGACGACCACCAGAACGCCTTCCACCGCCGATTGAAAACCTCCTCGTAGTACACCCAGTCGGCCTTGCCGTTCCGGCACTTGGCGTGGCCGCCGGTCGTCAGGCGCCGCACGGTCTGCGTGGCGACATCGACGACCCAGAGGTCGTTCTCGCCGACGAAGGCGACGAACGCGCCATCCGGGCTGAACTCGGGGAACTCCTCCTCCTCGGGCGAGCTGGTGAGCCGCACGGCGTTCGCGCCTGCAAGATCGCAGTAGTAAAGATCCCCGCCGAACGTGAAGAGCGCGCCGCGCTCCGGCGGGTCGAGGCGCAGGTGCGTCTGGGCGGCGAGGTTGTCGGCGTCGTTCCGCGAGAGCCACGAGAGGCGCGCGAGCGCATCGGCGATCGCCTTCCTGTCGACGAACGGCGCGGCGCGGCCGGTTGCCGCCTCGATCTTCCACAGCGTTCCCTCGCGGGCGTGGAGGTAGTGCTCGCCGTCGCGAAGCCAGCGCATGCCGCTTGCGTGCGTGCCGCCGAGGCGGGGCGGCTGGTCGGACTCGTACAGGTCCTTGAACGTCAGGGGCCTGGGGGGCTCCCGCATATCGACCGGCGGGCGGGCCTTGCAGGTGATGAGCGGCGCGGGCGCCGCCAGCCGCGAGGCGGGGAATTCCTTCCCCGGTTCCAGCGCGCCGTCGAAGAAGCCCCACGCGGCCAGGCCGTCTTCGGACGCCGGCTCAAGCAGCATCGCGGCCAGGGTTCCGAGCTTCTGGCCCGCGCGGACGAGGAGCGTGCCGGCCTCGACCCGGCGGCCGGCGTCGCGCCGCTCGGCCTCGACCCGCGCGATGGCGCGCCCCAGGCCGCGCCGTTCCTCGCGCGCGACCGAGGTCACGATGTACGCCTGGACATCGAGATCGACGTCCTCACGCATCTCCTCGACCTCGATGCCGTGGCGCATGAGGTTGTCGGCGGCCGCGGCGAAGGATGCGGGGAGGAGGTAGGCGTACGGCCGTTCGACCTCGGCCTCGGGCTCGAAGCGGTCGAGAATCTCGACCTCGTAGTCCTTGGGCGCGTCCGTCGCGACGAGGACGCCGTCGCGCATCTCCTCGACGAAGCCCTTCACCGCCGTCTTCCCGGGGGCCGCTGCCGGCCGCATGCGCACGGGCACGCGGCGCGTACCCGGCTCGGGATTCCGCCCCGCGTCGATGACGGCGCGGTCGGCATTCGCGATGTGCGTGCGGATCTCGTCCGCGTGCGCCGCGGCGTACACCAGCACCCCCCGGGCGAACTCGTACGTGGCGCGCACGCGCAGCTCGAAGGGTGCGTAGGCGTACGCTTCCGTGAGAATCGCGATGCGGTCGCGGAGCCCCGCGTAGGCCGTCCCGTGGCAGGCGAGGGGCCGGTAGGTCCGCCAGCGCGTGCGCTCGCGGTCGAAGTTGCCGTAGCGGAAGGTGTCGATGCCCTTCTCGGCGCGAAGCGCGTCCGTGACGGCGGGCAGCATCGAGTCGCGCACGAACGCGGCCAGCGCGGGATCGGCGGCCGGGTGTCCCATGTCCGCGTACGTCAGCGGATAGCGGTGAAAGGAACCGTTCGTCGTGTGAGCGTCGATGACGATCGCCGGGTTCCATGCCGTCAGGAACCGTGCGAGGGCGCGCGTCTCGGGAGATTCGAGCTTCACGAAATCGCGGTTGAGGTCGAGGCCCTGCGCATTCTCGCGCGTGCCGACGCCGCCCTCGGGGCCGCGCTGCCGGGGACGGTGCGCGGTCGAGATCCGCTCGTTACCGTCGGCGTTGAGAACCGGCGCCGCGGCGATGACGAGCCGCTCCCTGATCTGCGGCGGGCTCTCGATCGCCAGGTCGCGCAGGAGCGCGAGGAAGGCTTCCTTCCCGCAGACCTCGCCGCCGTGCATGGTGCCG
>JBFZCA010000570.1:0-7193 GCA_041308205.1 Planctomycetota bacterium
CCCCGGCGCCCCGGTCCGGCTGCGCCGGCGCCAGCTTGAGGCCCGCGAAGACCTCGTGAAAGAGATCGCGGTACTGCTCGAGGCGGTTCTTGCGCACGCTGCCCCCCAGCTTGAAGAGCACGCCGGAGCGGACGAACACGACCTGCAGCTCGCCGCGGGTCTCGCGTTCCGACGCGATCTCGGTCTCGAAGAGCCGGCCGCCGATCTCGGCGTCGCGCAGGAGATACTCCTGCTCGGCAAGGAGCGCCGCGCCGAGCTCGCCGCGCATCTGGTCGGCGGCTTCTTCCAGGCCCTTCGGGAACGACTCGGCCGACAGGGTGATCCGCGCGCCGGTCGCGGGCTCGTTGAGCACGCACACGAACGGCGGCGGCGCCGCCGTGGCCTTCTCGAACCCGGCGGGGCACTTGAGCGCATAGCGGCCTATGTCCTTCTGCGTGACCAGCGCGCGAACCGGCGCGGCCGCGCCGCCGGGTCTCTTCGCGGGGGCCGCGGCCGGGGACGATTCCTTGCGCTTCTCGGCGCCCGGCTGCGGTGCGGCCTCCGGCGCCGGCGGGTCCTTGCCGGACGTATCGAGCTTCGCGATCTGGTCGCGCGAAAACGTGAGGACGCCGCCCTTGTCCATCTTCAGCCACAGGCGCTGCTCGTTCCGGGCCACCACCTTGCCGACGAAGATCTCGCCGTTCGTCAGCGTCAGCGTGTCGCCACCCAGGATAAGCAGGGTGAAGAGCATGCTCATCGGACACCCTCCGCAGTTCTCGCGCCGGGTCCCCGGGCGGGACCCGACGACTGCCGATAATCCTCCGGGTAAGTCTACGATGCCCGTGGAAGGCAGGCAAACCGCGGCCGGCGACAACTTCGTGCCCGCGCAGGACTTGGCGGTTTTCGCCACGGCTCCGGCGGCGCGGCCGGCCGTAGCCGGCGTTTCCCCCCTTCCCCTGAAGGGGGGACGGAAGGGGGGTTGTCTCAGACAGCAGGGACGCCGAGCGGTTGCCGCCGTGGAGACCTCCAGCCCCACCTCCATAGCGTCGGCAGAGCCGCAATTGCGCAACGGACGCGTTCATTGCACATTTCGACCCACGGGTTCGCTGAATCTGCACGCTTTTTAATCTCGCGTTCACCTGCCCCGCGCCGCCTCGGGCCATAACACCTTGTGAAGCTGCACGTTGAGCCGCGCATCGAGGCGATCGGCGAGGATCCACTCGGCAAGCTCGGCCGCGGCGAGCGCGCCGGGCGCCGGGCTCAGATTCACGGTGCGCCCGGCCAGCCTGCGGTCGCGCGCGAGAACCTCCGCGGCCCACGCGTAATCCTCCCGGCCGGCGATCACGATCTTCACTTCATCGAGGGGCGTGAGAAGATCAAGGTTGGCCCAGCGCGTCTTCTCAGCCTCGCCGCTCGAGGGGGGCTTGAGATCGACGATGCGCGCGGCGCGCGCGTCGATGGCGTCGATCGGGAGCGAGCCGTTGGTCTCGACTGCGACGAGGCGCCCGCGGTCGAGCAGCGCGCGCACGAGCGCGGGCGTTTCTTCCTGGAGCAGCGGCTCGCCGCCGGTGATGCACACGCGGCGCGGTCCGCCTTCCATGGCGGCGATCAGGCCGGCGAGCGCCCACGCGCGGCCGCCCTCACGCGCATAGCGGGTGTCGCACCAGCGGCAGTCCAGATTGCAGCCCGCCAGGCGGATGAATCCGCACGGCCAGCCGGCCAGCGTCGTCTCGCCCTGGATGCTCCGAAAAACCTCGATGACGTTCAGCATGCGGCGCCTCCGCGCGAACGCCGAACGCGTTCACCCTGTTATAATAGGGTGGGCGCCCGCGGCGCGTAAGGGCCCGCCCGGTCGCACACGGAGGAACCGCATGCGCATTGCGTTCACGATGACATTCCTGGCGGCGGCTCTTTTCGGCGGCGAGGACGAGATCGGCCCGCCGCTTCCGCCGGCGCCTCCTCAGAAGCCGCGCGCAACGTGCCCCGAGCCCGACTTCAACTGGGGCACGGTGTTCACCGGCCAGGCGGTCACGCACACGTACATCATCCGGAACGCGGGCAACGCCGACCTCGCCATCCGGGATGTCCAGGAGAGCTGCAAGTGCACCGCCGTGGAGTTCACCAAGAGCATCCCGCCGGGCGGCGAGGGCGGCGTGACGCTCAAGGTCGAGACCAAGGACTTCCAGGGCCCCACGCTGAAGCAGGCGACCGTGTTCACGAACGACCCCGACAATCCGAAGATCGGACTTCAGTTCGGCGGCGTCGTGCGCGATGCGGTGCGCCTCGTGCCGCTCTTCCCGGCGTTGAAGGGCGTTCTGGGCGGCCCGTGCGTGAGCACGGAATTCACGGTCGTCAAGGCGACCGACGTGCCCATCGACGCGCTCACGCTGTCGGCGCCCGTGCCGCGCGTGACCGTCGCGATCGCGGAGACCGTCAAGGGCGGCGAGTACAAGGTGCGCCTGACGACCGTCCCCGGCCTCGCGGTGTCCAGCGCCGTCGAGGAGATCGTTCTCAACGCCGCGGCGGGCGGCGTCACGATCCCGGTGACGGTCAAGGCGCACATCACGCTCAAGCCGCGCGTCTTCGTCAGCCCCCAGTGGGTCATCGTGCGCCATCGCGAGACCGAGGACTGGGAGAAGAACCCCGCGCAGCCGCTCGTGCGCACGCTGAAGGTGCTCGGCGCCGAGGGCGTGACGTTCAAGGTGGAGAAGCTCATCGCCCGGGGCGCCTTCTTCACGGCCGAGCTGGCCGAAGTCGCGCCGGGCCGCGAGTACGCCGTGAACGTGGCCATCGTCAAGCGGCCGGAAGGCGCGGTCCAGCCCGCGCGCGGCACGATCGAGATCCACACGAGCGATCCGGCCGCGCCGAAGATCGAGGTCGGCGTGATGGCCTTCTTCGCCGTCAAGTGAGGCGCGCGATTCCCCGGCGCCGGGACTTCATCCCGCCCGCGCGGCCGGGCGTCAGCCGTCGATGAGCTCCGCACCGGACAGGCGCGCCCCGGCCGGAAGATGCGGCAGCAGCGCCGTCTTGGGCGCCCCGCCGCCCGCCTTGAGCTCCTCGAGCACGCGCGGCAAGTCGCCGAGCGGCCGGCCTTCCCGCACGATGGCCAGCGCCGGAACCCGCTCGTCCGCGATCAGCTCGAGGGCGGTCCTGATCGTCCGCGGCGTGTGGTGAAAGGATGCGAGCAGCGTGATCTCCTCGTAGTGCAGGCGCGCGGTGTCGACGCGCAGCTCGCTGCCGGTCGGGCAGCCGCCGAAGAGATTGATCCTGCCGCCGGGCCGGACGAGCGGCACGGCGCGGTTCCAGGTCTCCTGCCTGCCGATCGCCTCGATGACGCAGTCGAAGCCGAGGCCGTTCGCCGTCCGCGCCTTCAGCTCCTCCGCGGTCTCGGGTGTGAGCACGGCCTGGACCGTGTGCGCCGCGCCCAGCTCGCGCGCGACCGCGAGACGCGAGGCCTGCGCGTCCAGCGACGTCACCTCGGCGCCCGCAAGCACGCACATGCGCGCGAGCATGAGGCCCAGGGGCCCGGCGCCGATGACGAGAACGCGCTCGCCGCGCGCGACGCGCGCGTCCTCGACGCCCTTGATGGCGCAGGCGAGCGGCTCGACCAGGGCGGCCTTCACGGCCGGAACGCCGTCCGGAATCCGCAGGCAGTTCTTCGCGACGATCCGGGACGGAACCCGGACGTAGTCGGCATAGGCGCCGTTCATGAAGAGAAGATCGCGGCAGAGGTTCGGCTTGCCGATCTCGCAGAACAGGCAGTCGCCGCACGGCGCCGAGTTCGCGGCCACGACGCGCGTTCCCTCCGGAAAGCGCGCGTCGCGGCTGACGACGACCTCGCCCGCGCACTCGTGGCCGAACACCGCGGGCGGGACGATCATGCGCGCGTGGTAGCCGCGCAGAAACACCTTGAGATCGGTGCCGCAGGTCAGCGCCGCGCGCACGCGGATGAGCAGCTCCCCCTCCGCGGGCGCGGGCACGGGGACTTCCTCGACGCGCACGTCTTCCTTGCCGTGCAGCACGCACGCCCGCATCGTCCGAGGCACGTCCGACGCCGCCATGGGTCACGTCTCCGCGGTCACCGCGACCTTGAGCGAGCCTTCGCGCGGATGCCGCGCGAGCGCGAGCGCCGCGTCGATCTCCGCAAGCGGGAACACGTGCGTCACGAGCCGCTCCCACGGAACGCGCGCATCGCACAATGCGTCGACCACCGCGCCGTTCAGCTCGATCGACGACGAGTAGCTGCCCGCGACGCGCTTCTCGATCATCCCGATCTCGCCGCCGTCGACCGAGAGCGGCTGTCCGCGCCGCGTGTGCGCGAAGAGGACCAGCGTGCCGCCGGGCCTGAGCGCCGCCAGGCCGGCGTTGATCGCCGCCTCCGCGTCGGTGGCCGCGATGACGCCGTCGGGGCCGTGCGGCGCGCAGCGCGCCTTGAGCCTGCCGGCGAGGTCATCAGCCGGCGCGAGGGCCTCGGCGACGCCGAACCGCCCGCCGATCTCCCGGCGCTCCGGGACCGGCTCCACGGCCAGCACGTTCCAGCCGTCGCGCGCCGCCAGCGCCGCGAGCATGAGCCCGATCGGCCCCAGGCCGAGGATCACGACCGTGCCCGGCGGCGGCGGCAGGCAGCGCACGCATTTCAAGCACGTGTTGACGGGTTCCATGAGGATTGCGGTCCTGCCGGGCATGGCGGGCGGCACCGGCACGATGCCGCCGCCATCGACGATCCACGGCAGAACCCTGACGTACTCGGCCCAGCCCCCGCCCGCGGGCGCGAAACCGGCCGTGGTCCCGGTGCGCTTGTAGCCCGCGCACTGACTGTAGAGCCTGAGCTCGCAGAGCCGGCACGCGCGGCACGGCACGTGGTGGTAGACGGCGACGCGGCGGCCGAGCCATTCCGCGCGCCCCTCGCCCGCGACGACCACGGTGCCCGCCATCTCGTGGCCCAGGATCACGGGCGGCGCACACAGCGCGCAGTCGATCTTCTTGATGTCCGTCGGGCACAGTCCGCAGGCCTCGACGCGCACGAGCAGCTCCCCCGCGCCGACCGCCGGCACCGGCACGCGCTCGACCGCGATGTCGCCGCCGCCGCGCCACACCGCGGCCCGCATGTCGGAGGGAACTGCAAACGTCATCGGGAATCCTCTGCCGGAAACCGGCGATGATATCGTATGCGAGGCGGCACGGCCCGTTCCGCCGCGGCGCGGCGCGCGCCCGCATGCCCCCTCACGGGCACCGGAACTCCTCGCAGCCGAGCGCGCCGCCCTCGGGGACGGGCCCGCAGGCGCCGGCGGGCGCCGGAATGCCCGCGCCGGCCCGGAAGAGGTACGCCAGCGCGTACGAGGCGTCGCTGACGTTGAGCTCGCCGTCGTCGTTGACATCGGCCGAGGCCGGGCAGGCCTCGATCAGCGCGAGCTTCGTGCCCCCGCCGAAGAGCGCGCGCAGGATCGCCACCGCATCGGCCACGTTGACCCTGCCGTCCTGGTTGGCGTCGCCGCGAATGAAATCCGCGCTGAGGGGTTCGGACGACACCTTCACCGCGACCGCGTCCCCGCGGAGCGGCGAGCGGGTCGCGCCCGCGACATCGACCATGATCTCGACCGGCGGCTCGCCGAGCGCGCTCGACAGCGCGACATTCGCCGTCACGTCCGCCGCGCCGCCGTCGAGCGCGAAGTGCGCGACGGCGATCTGCTGCCCCACCGTGAAGGCGGGAAGGACGCGGAAGACGCCGGCCTCGGGCTCGAGGTCGAGCACGCATCCGACCGTCGCGCCCTTGTCGTCGATCACCGCGACCTGCCAGAAATCCGCGCCGCCCGCCGCGTCGATGGCCGCGCCGGCGACCAGGTCGGCGACCTTCACGTCGCCGGAATCGTGCGCAAGGCCGAACGAGAAACCGTTCGCACCCTCGCGCGGCGGCGTGTCGAGCAGCACCTCGACGGCCTCCCGGCCCTGCGCCGTGATCTTCGCAAGGCGCAGCGTCAGGTCGGGGTACGGGCGGCCGAGCTTCTCCTGCACCGCCGGGGCTATGCTGTGGCCGCCGACCACGAAGATGACATCGGTGGCCGGCGTGCCCAGCGTGCCGCAGAACTCCAGGTTCAGCCAGGGCGCATCGAGATCGTACTCGATGCGCAGCATCTCCACGCGGCCGTTCGCGAGCAGCGAGAGCACCTGCATGAAGTCGAGCACGACGCCCTGCGTGACGCCGCCGGCGTAGACGTTCACGGTGTTGAAGTCGGGCGGCCCGCCGTTCTTGATCGTCTGCAGGTCCGCGGGGCAGGCGAGGTGCGCGCACGCGCCGCCGCACACATCGGCCAAGGGGTACGACTTCCCGACGCAGTCCCCGAGCGAGGCGTGCGCGGGGTCGTGGCACACGCCGTACGACCATCCCTGGACGCCGTCGATCGTCCAGCTTCCGACGACGACCGCCCCCGCCGCGCCCGCCGGCTCGAGCCTCAAGGCGAAATCGGCGGGAATCTGCGCGCGGAGAACGCCCGCGGCGCCCATCACGATCAAGACGACTTTCCTCGCCGCATGCATGCCGATCGCTCCCTCGCCACAACGGCGGAACTTCAAGAACCACCGCGTCCATCGTATGCGAACGAGCCGCGGGAGGCAACCCATCCCGCCGTTCCCGGGCTCCATGCGGCCGCCGGCAGCCCTGGTCGCACGCGGTCAAGGCCGTGGTTCCGCCGCCGCCGTGATGCCCGCCAGGCGGCCGCTCGCGAACGCCCACTGCAGGTTGTAGCCGCCGCACGGGCCGTCGACGTCGAGCACCTCGCCGGCGAAGTGGAGCCCGCGCACGACGCGGCTCGACAGCGTGCGCGCATCGACCCCGCTCAGCGCCACGCCGCCGCGCGTCACCATGGCCTTCTCGAAGCCCTCCGTCCCGATGGCGGTGAGCGGCAGCGCGGCGATCAGCCCGGCCAGGCGCTCGCGGCCCGCGCGCGTCGTGTGCGCGCAGGTGCCGTCCCTGCCGAGCCCGGCGAGGGATGCCAGGCACTCGGCCAGGGCATGCGGCAGCGTCGCGCTCAGCATGGTGCGCACGCGCGTGCGGCCCGCCGTTCGCCGCCACTCCTCGCACCGTCGCGTCCACGCCGCGCGCGATGTGCCCGGCGCGAGGTCGACCGCGAGCGCCACCGCGCAGCGCAGGAGCAGCGACGTCGCGACATCTCCAGAGAGATCGAGATCCGCCGCCCCCGAGATGCCTAGATGCGTGA